>DATCXY010000317.1:0-4115 GCA_036570585.1 Solimonas sp.
GCAAGCGGCGCGCGCCTTCGTCGCCGCGCAACGCCTGGCGCACCGCTGCGAACAACGGACGGCCCAGCAATGCCGGGTTGCCGCGCCGGCCGGCGATCATCGGCAGCACCGCGTCGTCGCCTCGGCGATAGGCCAGACGCAGCTGCTCCAGCGTGCTGGCGCGCAGCATCGGCATGTCGCCGAGACAAATCAGCGCGCCGTCGCGATCGGCCGGCAGCGCGGCGAGGCCCAGCTGCAGCGAACTCGCCATGCCGCTGCGATGCCAGCGGTTGAACACGCAGCGGATGGGCGGTGCACGCCGTGCGCGGCGGTAGCGTCGCAGCGTTTCGCGCAAGCGCTGATGCTGGTGGCCGAGGACGACGATGATGGGCCGCGCGCGCGATGCGCAGACTGCATCGAGCGTGTGCCATAGCAGCGGCTCGCCCCGCAGCGGCACCAGCAGCTTGTTCGCCGACCCGAAGCGACGCGACCGGCCGGCCGCCAGCACGATCGCGCCGATACGAGCGGTGCGGGGGTCAGCGGCCTCGGTCGGCAACGACCTGCCCCAGGATCGACAGCGCAATTTCCAGCGGCGTGCGCGCGCCGATGTTCAGGCCCGCCGGCGAATGCACGCGCGCCAGCGCCGCATCATCGAAGCCGGCATCGCGGAGACGATCGATCCGCTGCTGCGCCTTCAGCCGGCTGCCGAGCGCACCAATGCAGAACGCCTCGGAACGCAGCGCGCAGGCGAGCACGGCGTGATCGGTATCGGCGTCATGCGAAACGGTGTAGATCGCGCAGCGCGCGTCGAGCTTGAGCGCCGCGAGTGCGGTGTCGATGCCACGGCGGTCGTAGAACTGCGGGGGCGGTTCGCTGCCCGGATAATTCTCGGGGCCACGCGGACGCAGCAATGCGGTTTCAAGCCCGAACGCCGGCGCCAGCCGCAGCAATGCCATGGCAACCGGATCGCCGCCGACGATCACCAGTCGCAGCGGTGGCTCGTAGCACTGCACGAAGCGCTCATCATGCAGCCCGGTTTGCGCAGGTCGCGTCGTGCTGTACCGCATGGCGATACTCGCGAAGTCGAAGGTCGCGAACAGGGAAATCCGCTTTTCCCGCGCATCGCGTAGCTGCTTCAGATGCGTGACGCCATCGCCGACCGCGCGGACGAAAATGCGGATGCGGCCGCCGCAGGTCAGCTGCAGATCCAGCACCGGACTGCCGGCCCCGTAATCGAGCATGCGCGGCACGCCATCGTGCAGTGATGCGAGCGCCTCGGTCGCGACCGCAGCTTCAACGCAGCCGCCCGACACGTAGCCGGCGATCTCGCCGTTCTCGCAGATCGCCATCTCCGAGCCGACCGGTCGCGGCGCCGAGCCGACGACTTCGATCAGCGTCGCCAGCGCGTAGCGCCGGCCGGCGCTGACCCAACGCTGCAGCGTCGGCAGCAGATCGTCGACCAGCGCATAGGCCGGCCAGTTCGGCCACTGTTGCGCAACATCGTTGTTGCTTGAAGTCGAATCCGCCATGCGCCCAGTTTAAGCCTGCGATTGGCAGGGCGCAGGATCCTCAGGCGGTCGTGGCCCGCAGACCGTTCCGATCGCGCTGCGGTGCGGCGCCCCGGCGATTCGCCCGGCGCAGCGCGCCGACGTCGTTGAAGCGAACGCCGTTGTCACGCATCACCTGATGCGCGGCGCGTGCCGTCAGCTGGCGGACATAGAACGGCTGGCTGACGACGAAGTGGTGGATCGCGTGCGTTGCGCCGAAGTTGAAGCAGAACAGCTGTGCCGGCCACAGCCACCACGGATTGAGCACCTGACACTGCTGGACGATGTTGCCGCTTTCGACGTCACCGTAGTAATGCATGTTGGAGCTGACGAAGTGCAGGCAGAACACGCGCAGCACATTCGGCGCGAGCCAGACGACGACCGCAGTGTCGATCGCGTGCATGAACGTCAAGGCTTCGAACGGATGGCCGGCGACTGCAAAGCCGAAGGCGAGCGCGTGATAGCCGAGAAACAGATACCAGATCGCGTAATGCAGGAAGCTCAGCGGCATGAAACCGAGGCGCTGCTCGCGAATCAGCATCGTCACTTCCTCGCGCGATTTCGGCTGCTGCGCCTTGATGAAAGCCTTGACCGTGTCATGCATCATCCGCCTGCGCAGGATCACCGCCAGCATGTGATCGCCGGTCATCAGCAGGCGGCGCAGGCCCCAGCGTTCACCGTTGGTGATCGCGCGTTCTTCCAGATCGGATTCGGTGCCGGAAAATTTGTGGTGATGCAGATGCAGGCGGCGGCGCGTCCACGGGCTGACCGTGCTCGGCCGCGTGATCCAGCACAGCGCCATCATCAGGTGGTATGCGCGCGGATGCTTGCGGAAATAAAGCGTGTGGATCAGATCGTGTTCGAGTTCGTGAATGAACGACGCGAAGATCGCCGACACCGGCACGCAGACCCACCATGGCACCACGCCGGCGATGTATGCCCAGCCGCTGGCGATCATGCCGAGCACCGACAGCGCCATGATCGAAGCGCCGATCGCATCCTGATGGTTCAGGAAACCGAAGCGTGCGCGTACGCGTTCGCTCTCGGCGCGAATCGCGGCCTTGATGCGCGCGGTGCGTGCCTCGTCGACGCTGCTGCTTGTCATGCTGGCTGTGCTCACCGCATTCTCCCGCTGTCAGAATGATCCGAGCCTATCGTCGGCAGTCATGACCTCCGCCGCCCGCCTCAACGCGCCAATCGAAAGACTGCAGCCGCCAAATGTCGAAAACCACCGTCCTCAGCAGCTGGGGCAGGGCCATCCGCCGCGCACTCGATGCGGCCGGCGTCGACAGCGCGCGTCTGTTTGCCGAGGCCGGTCTCGACATCGCCGCGCTTGCCGATCCGGATGCGCGCTATCCGCTCGCGAACACCACGCGGCTGTGGGCGCTGGCGGTTGAGGAAACGGGCGATCCGGCATTCGGGCTCGCCGTCGCCACGCAGGTGTCACAGACCACGTTTCACGCACTCGGCTATACGCTGATCGCAAGCGGCACGCTGCGCGAAGCGTTCGAGCGCATGGTCCGGTATTTCCGGCTCGTGACCGACGCTGCCGATCTGCGCCTTGAACAGGAAGGCGAGGCCTATCGCTTCGAAGTTGGCTACGCCGGCGGGGTCGAGCCGGCAAAGGAATCGATCGATGCCTTCATCAGTCTGTTCCTGCGCTTCTGCCGCAGCCAGCTCGGCCGCGACTACTCGCCGCTGCGCGTCGCATTGCGGCGGCCGCGGCCCGTACAGGTCGAGTGCTTCGACGCGATGCTGCGCTGCCCGATCGAGTTTGGCGCCGGCTGCAATGCGGTGTGGTTCGCCCGCGAGGCATTTGAAAGGCCGCTGCCCGATGCCAACCCGGAACTGGCACGCCATAACGATGAAGTCGTGCTGCGCTATCTGTCGCATTTCGACCGCGAGAATCTGCGTGCGCGGGTCCGTGCCGCATTGATCGAAATCCTGCCGGCCGGCGAGCCGTCTGTGACGAGAGTCGCTGATGCGCTGCATCTCAGCGTGCGTAGCCTGCAGCGCAGGCTGGCGGAGGAGGCGACCGGCTTTGACGCGCTGTTGAACGAAACGCGTCACGAGCTCGCGGTGTCGTATCTGCGCAATCCGCGGTACAGCATCGGCGAGATTACCTTCCTGCTCGGCTTCTCCGACGCCAGTGCGTTCGCGCGCGCATTCAAGCGCTGGAGCGGGACGACGCCGACACAGTTCCGGAGTGCGGCATGAACGCAGGGCCGGTCGGCATGGTCGATTCGCTCGAGGGCGTCGCCGCGCGCGCGACCGAACCGGACTGGCCGCAGCTCGGCCGCTATCGCGACGCGAACCGCGCGCTCGAGGGCATCCCGCAGAAACTGGTGTTCATCGGCGATTCGATCACCGAAATGTGGCAAGCCGCCGACCCGGCGCTGTTCGGCAAGGGCATCGTCAATCGCGGCATCAGCGGCCAGACCACGCCGCAGATGCTGCTGCGCTTCATGGCCGATGTCGTCGGTCTGCGGCCGCGCGCCGTGCATCTGATGGCCGGCACCAATGACATCGCCGGCAATTCCGGCCCGACCTGCACGGCGGATTATCAGAACAACATCATTGCCATGACGA
>DATCXY010000318.1:0-1652 GCA_036570585.1 Solimonas sp.
GGCGCGTGCGGGCGCTGGATGCGGCGTTGAAGCGCGTGGCGGCGGCCGACGCCGGACAGCGACTGGCGGCGCTGATCGCGCTGGTCGCCACCTTGCGCCCACCGCGACCGCAACAGGCCGAGATCGCTCAGGCGCAGTTGCAGCGGCTGACCGAGCGCGTGCGTGAAGATCCGGCGGTGCGTGCGAGCCTGCGCGATGCGCTGGTCTGGCTGCTTGGCAGCAAGCAGCCGCTGCGGCTGTTCACCGAATCCGGCGTGCTCGCACAGGAAAGCTTCATCAGCGGCCTGTGGCGGCGGCTTGGCGAACGGGTGTTGCCGGAAGAGTGGCGCGAGGATGAATTGCGCGACTGTCTGGCGCGCCTGTTTCACCGCGATACCGATCATCTCTGGGTCAGTGCAATCGACGACGAGATCTGGGTCGCGCTGCTCGATGCGCTCGACTTCTCGGCGTCGGGGGCAGCGGCGACGACGACCAAAGAGCAGCCGGCGATGTCGCTGCAGATTCTCGATGCGCTGCAAGTCGTGTCATACCGCATCGCCGCGATCGGTCTGGAGCCGGAGTTCGTGCGCAGTTACCCGGCCATCGAGCGCTACGAATCACCGTTCCTGATGCAGAACGTCGAAGTGCATGCCTTCATCGCCGATCGTCGCAGTGCCGCAACCGAAAAGCGTGATCCGGCAATCGATGACAAGCATCTGCTGATGCTGCTCGACCAGTGCAAGACGATCATCGACAAGGTCCGCAAGCAGGCCGCGCAGACCGGTGCCAGCGTCAGCCTGACGGTGCTGCTGGTGCGGATCGAACAGAAAATCTCGCGCCTGCGCGTGCTGCTGCGGCTGCTCGAAGCGCGCCCGACACATGAACGCAATGGCGTGCGCGTGCAGTTTCTCAAGACCCTCGTGCGCGCCGAGAATCGGCGGCACAGCATTCGCGAGCTCTGGTCGCAGACCGCCGATCTGCTCAGCTCGCGCGTGATCCAGAACGCCAGCAAATCCGGCGAGCAGTACATCACGACCACGCGCAGCGAGTACTTTGGCCTGATGAACTCGGCGCTCGGCGCCGGCTTTGTCGTGGTCGCGGCGGCATTCATCAAGCTGGCATTGCACGGCGAGGCGCGCGCGCCCTTCGGCGAGGCCTTCGTCTACAGCGTCAATTACGCGGCCGCGTTTGTGGTGATGTACATCTTCCATTTCTCGCTGGCGACCAAGCAGCCGGCCGTTACCGCACATCGCTTTGCGCGCAGCATTGAAGAGGCCGGCGCGAGCAAGCGAGTCGAGGCGCTGGCGGAGATCGTCGTGCGCACGTTCCGCAGCCAGTTCGTCGCGCTGGTCGGCAATCTGCTGATCGTCGTGCCGGTGGCGCTGCTGATCGCCGATCTGATGTTCGCGCAGACCGGCCACTACTATGTCGGCGAAGCCAAGGCGCGACATCTGCTTGAAGACGCCAACCCGTTCAGCCCGCGGGTCTGGGCGTGGGCCGCGATCACCGGCGTCTGGTTGTTCCTGACCGGGCTGATCTCCGGGTTCTACGACAACAAGGCTGCCTACGACCGTATTCCGCAGAGGCTCAGGCAATTGCGCTGGCTGCGCGCCGTGATCGGCGAACGCGGCGTGAAGCGCCTGGCCGAATACATTGATCAGAATCTGGGTGGA
>DATCXY010000319.1:0-3212 GCA_036570585.1 Solimonas sp.
GCGCCCTGCATGACGTGCTGTTCACCGACGCGCAGCACGGCATTGCGGTTGGCGCCTACGGCATGATGCTGACGACCGACGATGGTGGCGCGCACTGGAGCGAGTCGGCGCCGATGCTGGCTGATCTCGCGCTGCACCTCAATGCGATCGTCAGGCTCGGCGACGGCTCGTTGCTGATCGCCGGCGAGCGCGGCCTGCTCGCGCATTCGGCCGATGGCGGCGTCAGCTGGCGATTGCTGAAGTCGCCTTATGTCGGCTCGTGGTTCGGCGCGCTGCCGTACGGCGACAAGGGCGCACTGCTGTACGGCATGCGCGGCCATGTGTTCGAGAGCGATGACATCGCGGCGCTGCCGACCGAAGAATCGTCGACGCTGCTCAGCCTCGAACGGCAGTCGCCGGACGCCGAAGTGCAGAATGTCGACGGACGCTGGCGGCAGCTGGCGAATCCGGTCAGCGAGAGCCTGTTCGGCGCTGCGCGGGTCGGCACGTCGGCGGCCGTGCTGGTCGGCGTCAACGGTACGATCGTGCGCGTCGACCTCGCGAATGCGTTGCTGAAGCCGGTCGAAAAACTCAACGACGAGCCGCTGTCCGAAGCGGTGCTGTTCGACGGACAACTGATCGTCGTCGGACGTCGCGGCGTCCAGAATCTGGGAGTCCTGCCGTGAGCATGACCAAGCGCATTCTCGCCTGGGTCGAACCACCGATCTTTCATTACCGGCAATACACCTTGCTGGCGCTGCTGCTGATCACGGTGCTCCTCGGCTGGCAGGCCGCGCAGCTCAAGCCGGATGCCGGCTGGCTGAAGATGGTGCCGAAGCAGCATCCGTACATGCAGACCTTCCTGAAGTACTACAAGGATTTCGGCGGCGCCAACACCGTACTCGTCGCGCTGCAGAGCAACGATGGTGACATCTACCGGCCGGAGTTCATGGAGGCGCTGCGCCACGTCACCGACGACGTGTTCTTCATTCCCGGTGTCGACCGTGCGCGCGTGACGTCGATCTTCACGCCGAACATCCTTTACGTCGAAGTCGTCGAGGGCGGCCCGTCCGGCGAGAATGTCATTCCGTCGAACTACGCGCCGACGCCGGAGATGATGCAGCGCATTCGCGGCAACGTCGCCAAAGCCAACGTCACCGGACGCCTGGTGTCGGCCGACCAGCGCTCGGCGCTGGTCGTCGCCGAACTGCTCGATACCGATCCGCAGACCGGCAAGCCGCTCGATTACGTCAAGGTCGGTGACGCGCTGGAGAAGATTCGCCACAAATACGAGACGCCCGGCGTCTCGGTACAGATCATCGGCTTCGCCAAGGTCGTCGACGACATGACCGACGCGGCGTTCCAGGTCGGCGGTTTGTTTGTCGTCGCACTGCTGATGATGGGTCTGCTGCTGTGGATCTACATCGGTTCACTGCCGCTGGCGATGCTCGTCGTCGCGACCTCGTTGGTGTCGTGCACATGGGAACTCGGCCTGTTGCATCTGATCGGCTTCGGGCTCGATCCGTTCGCGATGCTGGTGCCGTTCCTGATCATGGCGGTGTCGGTCAGCCACGGTGTGCAGTACGTGAACTCGTGGGCACACGAAATCTCGACGCGCAACGCGACCAGCTACCAGGCGTCGCTGGCGACGTTCCGCAATCTGGCGATTCCCGGCGTCGTCGCACTGCTGACCAACGTCGTCGGTTTCTCGACGATCTACCTGATCAACATCGACGTGATCCGCGAGATGTCGATCAACGCCGCGTTCGGCATGGCCGGCGTGATCGTCGTCAACAAGGTCTTGCTGCCGGCAGTACTGTCGTACCTGAAGCTGCCGAACGCCGAACGCTTTCGCGTTGCAACGGCAAAGCGCGAGCGTCTCGGCGACGTCGTGTTCCGGCGCATGGCGGTGCTGTGCCGGCGCGGCCCGGCGACGGTGGTCGTGCTGATCTGCGCGGCGCTGTCGATCTACGGCGCACTGCAGGTGCACAAGGTGCGCATCGGCGACACCACCGAAGGTGTGCCCGAGCTGCGCCCCGATTCGCGCTTCAATCGTGACGCGCACGCGATCGCCTCGCACTTCACGCTCGGCGTCGATCAGCTGAAGGTCATCGTCGAGGGCTTTCCCGATGCGTGCATCGATTACCAGGCGATGGCGGAGATCGAACGCTTCAGCTGGTACATGCAGAATCAGGACGGCGTGCGCGACGTGATGTCCTTGCAGGATCTCGCCAAGCTCGCGTACTCCGGCCTCAACGAAGGGCGTCTCAACGCCGAGGTGCTGCCGCGCGCGCCACAGTCGCTGGCGCAGTCGACCGCGCTGGTGCCGACCACGACCGGCTTTCTCAACGACGACTGCAGTGCGATGTCCTTGTGGATCTTCACGCGCGATCACAAGGCCGAGACGATTGCGAGCCTGATTTCGGCGGTCAAGCATTACGAGTCCAGCATGAAGCAGGACACGCGCATCAGGTTCAGTCTCGCGTCCGGCAACGTCGGCGTGATGGCGGCGACCAATGAGGAGGTCAAGCATAACGAGATCCTGGTGGTCGCCTGGGTTTACGGCGTGATCGTCCTGTTCCTGTGGCTGTCGTTCCGCACGCTGTCGGGCGTGCTGTGCGTGATCCTGCCGCTGTCGATGGTGACGCTGCTCGGCTACGCGCTGATGGTCGGCATGGACATCGGCCAGAAGGTGGCAACGCTGCCGGTGCTCGCGTTCGCATGCGGTATCGGCGTCGATTACGGCATCTACAGTTACACCGTGGTCGCGGCCGGACTGCGCAAGGGCTTGTCACTCGAAGAGGCGTACTACCAGAAGATGCGCTCGACCGGCAAAGCGACGCTGTTCACCGGCATCGGACTGTCGGTCGGTGTCGCACTGTGGATCTTCTCGGGGCTGCAATTCCAGCGCGACATGGGCGTGCTGCTGGTATTCGGATTCTTCGTCAACATGATTGGCGCCATCGTCGTGCTGCCGGCGCTCGCGCATTTCCTGTCGAAGGAAGAATTGCGGCATCGCGATCGCGACCTCAGTGCGGGTGCGGAGGAAGCGCTGAGCGGACACCAAAGGCACTGAGGCCGCAGGGAAGGCGCGCCTGCGTCAGCCGCGGGTCAGCATCGACGTCTGACGATGGCGTACCGTCCGGCATTGAGGAGACCCGCGATGGCGCAGCCGCCGCATCGACGCACATCCACCTACGTGGCAGGTGGAATCGTGCTCGCCATCATCGTGC
>DATCXY010000320.1:0-9703 GCA_036570585.1 Solimonas sp.
GACGCATGGGTATCACTGCAAGCCACGCATCGATCTACACGATGACGATCGGCGGACAACCGGTCACCACGGCCGGCACCATCGCCGTCATCAACCCGGCGACCGGCGAGCCGTTTGCCGAGGCGCCCGATGCCGGCGCGGCCGAGCTGGATCTGGCGGTCGCCGCCGCACGCAAGGCGTATCCGTCGTGGCGGGCGACACCGCTGGCCGAACGGCGCGCGCTGCTGATCAAGGCCGCCGAGCGGATCGAGCAGAACGCCAAGGAACTCGGCGCGCTGTTCACGCGCGAGCAGGGCCGGCCGATCGCTTTTGCGAAGCAGGAAATCTACGGCGCTGCCTACTGGCTGCGTGCGATGGCAGCGATCGATCTGCCGGTGGAAATCGCGGAAGACAGCGAGACGCGCCGCATCGAGGTCCATCACGAACCGCTCGGCGTCGTCTGCGCGATCGTGCCGTGGAATTTTCCGGTGCTGCTGGCGGCATGGAAGATCGCGCCGGCATTGGCGACTGGCAACACCATGGTGCTCAAGCCGTCGCCGTTCACGCCGCTGTGCATGCTGCGCATCGCGGAATTGTTGCGCGACGTGCTGCCGGCCGGCGTGCTCAATGTCATCAGCGGCGGTGACGCGCTTGGACCGATGATGACCGCGCATCCGGGTTTCGCGAAGATCAGCTTCACCGGCTCGACCGCGACCGGCAAGCGCGTGATGGAGTCGGCAGCCCGGGATCTGAAGCGCGTGACGCTGGAACTCGGCGGCAACGACGCGGCGATCGTGCTGCCGGACGTCGATGTCGATGCGGTCGCCGAAGCGCTGTTCTTCGGTGCGTTCTACAACACGGCTCAGGTCTGCATCGCGACCAAGCGCCTGTACATTCACGATGATATCTACGATGCGCTGCGCGACCGCCTGCATGCGATTGCCCGACGTGCGCAGGTTGGCGACGGCGCGCTCAAGGAAACACAGTTCGGGCCGCTGCAGAACGCGCCGCAGTATCGGCGCGTGAAGGCATTGATCGAAGAAGCCAAAGCGACTGGCCTGACCGTGCTCGAAGGTGCGGCCGTGCCTGAGCGCGGCTATTTCCTGCCGCTGACCCTGGTCGACAATCCGCCGGAAGGTTCGCGCGTGGTCGTCGAGGAAGCGTTCGGGCCGGTCCTGCCGCTGCTGCGCTTCAAATCAATAGACGAAGTTGTTGCCCGTGCCAATGCCAGCGAATACGGCCTCGCCGGCGCGGTGTGGTCGGCCGACGTCGACAAGGCGCTTGATGTCGCCAAACGGCTTGATACCGGCACGGTGTGGATCAACCAGAATTTGCAGTCGACGCCGAATGCGCCGCTGGGCGGGCACAAGCACTCGGGCGTCGGGGTCGAGAATGGTTTGCTCGGCCTGCTCGAGTTCACCCAGACCAAATCGATCTACATTCCCAAACAGGCGGGCTACGAGACCGGCTTCTAGCGATCGATGTTCTGCGTCGACGGTTTGACGCGGAACATTCGGAACATTAATCTAATGAAATAAGATAAAAGCTGAGAACCATGTCCAAGACCACTCTTTCGAACCAGACGCGCCAAGCCTCCGACGGCCAGTACCAGGCCGCGCTTCGACTGACGCGCCCGGAGATGGCGCACATCGAGCCGCGCACGACGCACGTCGACGTTCAGTCCTATCTTGACGACAGCGTCTTCAAGCGCGAACAGCTGGCATTGTTCCGGCGATTGCCGGTCCCGGCAGCGGTTTCGCAGGATCTTCCCAAGCCCGGGACCTTCATGAGCGTCGAAGTCGCGGGCGTGCCGGTGATCCTGACGCGTCCGAAGTCCGGCCCCGTAAAGGCTTTTCTCAATACGTGCACGCACCGCGGCACCCGGCTTCTGGACAACGGCGAGTGTGGTGCCGGCCTGAAATTGACTTGTGTGTATCACGCCTGGACGTTCAGTCTGCAAGGCAAGCTGATCGGCGTTCCGCGCGAGGAAATTTTCAAGGATCTCGACAAGGAGAACCACCATCTTGCGGAGCTGCCCTGCTTCGAGGGTGGTGGCCTGATCTGGGTCAGTCTCGACCGTGAGGCCAAGCTCGATGCCGAGGCCATCGGTCCGGAACTGCTGCATGATTTCGATTCGATCGGCGTCCCGCAGATGCATGTTTTCAAGACGCACGACTTCGAGTTGAACGCGAACTGGAAGCTGCTGTCCGACGCCTTCCTCGAGGGGTATCACGTCACGCGGCTGCATGCGAAGACGCTCGCCCGCTTCTTCGTCGACGCGCCGCAGATGATCGAGCGTGTTGGCCGCCATCTGCGCCAGACTTCCGGCAGCCGGCGCGGCTTCAGTGCAGCGGATGTACAGCACGACTGGAACGAACTGCGCAAGGCGGTTGTTTATGCGTACATCGCATTCCCGAACGTCATCGTCGTCACCAGCCCGGTTTACGTCAGCGTGACCATACTGACGCCGGTCGCGAACGATCGCACGCTGGCCCGGTACATCATGCTGGTCGATGAGTCCGATCCGTCACCGGAATTGCAGGGGGTCTACGAGCGCTCATTCAAGTTGATGGCGGATGCATTCGGCAATGAAGATTTCCGAGCCGCCGAGTTGAGCCAGCAAGGCCTGCGTACCGGTGCGCTGAAGACCATGACGCTTGGCGGCATGGAGCAAGGGATTCGCTATTTCCATGACCTGATCGAGGAGTACGGCGGTTCGGCCTCGTCCGGCGAAGCCGCGTAGCGGCGTGATGGAGTGCGCGCGCACGAGCAGAGAACTTGTGTAGAGGAGAGCATGGATATTTTCGATTACGTGATCGTGGGTGCGGGCGCTGCGGGTTGCGTGCTTGCGCATCGGCTGTCCGAAGATCCATCGGTACGCGTCGCACTGCTCGAAGCCGGGCCCAGTCACAAGCATCCGATGATCGCGATGCCGAAGGGTCTCGGCATGATGATCAAGAACCCCAAGTACACCTGGCCGTTTCCGACGGCACCGGAAGCCAGCACCGGCGGCAAGTCCGAGCCATGGACACGCGGCAAGGTGCTCGGTGGTTCGACGTCGGTCAATGGCCTGATGTATGTGCGCGGCCAGCCGGCGGACTTCGACGAGATTGCCGAACAGACCAGCGCCGACTGGTCGTGGCAGCACATCGGCGCGGCGTATCGCGCGATGGAGTGCCATGAACTCGGCAGCGATGCGACGCGTGGTGATTGTGGCCCGCTGCGCATCACGATGCCGCCGGAAAAAAGCGCACTGACCGAGGCGATGATCGCCGCCGGCGTGTCGATGGGCCTGCCGCTGCGCAGTGACCCGAACGCGCCGGATGGCGGTGAGGGCATCGGCTACGCAGCACGCAACATCTTCGACGGTCGCCGCCAGGATGCGGCGACCGCGTTCCTCGATCCGGTTCGCTCGCGACCGAATCTGATCGTGGTCACGGACGCGCCGGTGCAGCGCATCCGTTTCGAGCAGCGCCGCGCCGTTGCCGCGCAGCTGATGCGCAATGGCAAGACGCAGGAGTACGTCGCGCGGCGCGAAATCATCATCGCCGGTGGCGCGCTGTCGTCGCCGGGCCTGCTGCAGCGTTCCGGTGTCGGCCCTGCGGCGCTGCTGCAGAAGCTCGGCATTCCCCTGGTGTTCGATGCGCCCGAGGTGGGCCAGAGCCTGATCGAGCATCGCGCCATCCTGATGTCGTGGAAGCTCGGCAAACCGCTCTCGCAGAATCCGAGCTTCGGTGGCTGGCGGCTGCTGCGCTCGGTCGGGCAATATTTCTTCTCGCGCTCCGGCCCGATGGCGGCGGCGACGTATGAGGTTGGGACGTGGTTGAAGTCGCGGCCCGATCTCGCACGGCCTGATCTGCAATTCCTGATTGCGCCGTTCTCGCTCGATCCGGAATCGGGTCGCACCAAGCCCGATGCGTTCCACGGCTTCCACATGGTCGCGTATCCGTTGCGGCCGACCTCGCGCGGCGAGATCAACATCGAGTCGACCGACGTCAACGCGATGCCGGTGCTGAAGCCGAATCATCATGCAACCGCGCACGATCGCGAACTGATGATCGCGATCGTGCGCAGCGCACGCCAGTACGCGGAGCAGCCGGCGTTGCGCGAACTGATCGAGATCGAGACCTATCCCGGCCCTGACTGCCGCAGCGAAGACGAAATGATCGCCGCGTACGACAGCGGTGGCAGCTGTGGCTATCACGCCGTCGGCAGTTGCCGCATGGGACGCGACGAGCGCTCCGTGGTCGATCCCGAATTGCGCGTGCGCGGCGTCGAAGGTTTGCGTGTCATGGACACGTCCGTCATGCCGCAGATTCCCGCCGGCAATACCAATGGACCGACCATGGCGATGGCCTGGCGCGCCGCCGACATCATTCGCCGGGCGGCTTGAGACCATGAGCGCGAACGACATCATCGAACCCCGCCACACCGTCGGTGCCGATGGCCCGTACTGGCAGGCGCTCGCCGAGGGCCGGCTCGAATTGCCGCGCTGTGAAGGCTGCAATCGCTGGCACTGGCCGGCGGTGTTCCGCTGCGGCGAGTGCGGTAGCTGGGATCATCGCTGGCACACGGTCGCCACTGAAGGCACGATCTTCAGCTGGACGCGCACCTGGCATCCGTTCGATGGCAGCGAAGGTATCGGCGTGCCCTTCATCTCGCTGATCGTCGAACTGCCGCAGGCCGGCGGCCGGCGTCTGCTGGGCCTGCTCGAAGGCGACGACCGGAATCTGCGCATTGGCGCGCCCGTCCGCGGCCGTATCGACGCCACTGAAATCTGGGGTGACCGCATTCCGTCGCTGCGCTGGACGATCCTCGATGGGAGCGCGGCATGAGCGCGCGTTTCAATGCCTCGGTTTCGGTCGCCGGCGTTGGCCTGCGCCAGTATCGCCGCGCCAAAGCACCATGGCCCGAACGCGGCGTGCTGGTGCGCGCGATCGTCGATGCTTGCGAGGACGCCGGCTTCGATCCGGCCGATGTCGATGGCTTCGTTGCTTATGGCGACGACAAGAACGAGCCGGTGCGGCTGATGTCCGATCTGGGCACCAAGGAACTGTGCTGGTCGACGCAGATCTGGGGCGGCGGCGGCGGCGGCATTGCCGGCGCGTTCGGTGTCGCGGCGGCGGCGATCGAGACCGGGCAGGCGAGTGCGGTCGTCGTGTTCCGCACGCTGGTGCAGGCCGACAGCGGCCGCTTGTCCGGTGCGGTCATGCGGCATCACCTCAACGATCATCTGCTCGGCGCCGGTCTGATCTCGCCGGCGCAACCTTGCGCACTACGTGCGCAGCGCATGTTCGAACACCATCAGGTTCCGCTGTCGGTCGCCGAGGAACTGGTGCGGGCGTCGTACTACCACGGCGCGCGCAATCCGAACGCCGTCAGCTACGGCAAGGAACTCGATCTCGATGCGTACCGCACGGCGCGCTGGATCGCCGAACCGTTTCGTCTGTTCGACTGCTCGCGCGAAAACGACGGCGCCGGTGCCTTGCTGCTGGTGTCGGATGCGCGCGCCAGGGATCTGAAGAAAAAACCCGTTCATCTGGTCGGCGTCGCACAGGGCGCCGGCAAGGGCTGGGGCGATCTGCTCGAAAACGATGACGATTACGCATCCGCCGGCTTCGCATCGGTGGCGCGCCGTCTGTGGCAGCAGACCGGGCTGACGCCGGCCGACATCGACTGCGCGCAGCTTTATGAAAACTTCAGCGCGCAAGGCATCGCCTCGCTGATCGATCATGGCTTTTGCACGTACGAGAACGTTGCCGAGTTCGTGCGCTTCGAGAACCTGATCGCGCCAAGCGGAAAACTGCCGATCAACACCGCCGGTGGCAATTTCGCCGAAGGCTTCATCCACGGCATCGGCATGGCGATCGAAGCGGTGCGTCAGTTGCGCGGCGAGTCGACGAATCCAGTGCCAGATGCGAAGACCTGCCTGCTCGCCGGCGGGCCGGGTGCGCCGACCGTGAGTTCGGCGATCTTCAGCAACGAGGCGATTCGCTGAGTGCAATGCCCATGACCGACACCTATCAATGCATCCGCTATGAAGTCAGCGACGGCATCGCCACGCTGACGTATGACCGGCCCGACAAGCTCAACGCGTTCACGGCGCAAATGACGCGCGAGGTCATCGATGCTTTCGATCGCAGCGATGCGGACGACGCGGTGCGTGCGGTCATCGTCACTGGTGCCGGACGTGCTTTCTCGGCCGGTGCCGATCTGTCCGGTGGTGCCGACACCTTCGCGGATTTTTCGCTGCAGGGTGACGAGACGCCGGTGCGGCCGGACGGCAGCTTCGACTACAGCAAGGCCTGTGCGCGCGATATCGGCGGACTGCTGACGCTGCGCATTTTTCGCAGCCTCAAGCCGGTGATCGCCGCGATCAACGGCGTCGCAGCCGGCATGGGCGTGACGGCCACGCTGCCGATGGATTTTCGTCTCGCCGTTCCCGGCGTGAAGTTCGCGCTGCCGTTTTCCCGACGTGGCATCGTGCCGGAATCGGCATCGGCCTATTTTCTGCCGCGCCTGGTCGGACTGCCGAAGTCGCTCGAATGGTGTTACAGCGGCGCGGCGTTCCTCTCCGACGAAGCACATACCGCAGGGCTCGTGCAGTCGCTGCATGCGCCTGACGAACTGCTGCCGGCTGCACGTGCGCTGGCGGCAAGGCTGACCGAAGGTTCGGCGCCGGTCTCCGTCGCACTGACCCGACAGATGATCTGGCGCGGTCTCGACATGTCGCATCCGATGGACGCACATCGCATTGACAGCCGTGGTGTCGTCTGGCGCTCGCGCAGCGCCGATGCGCGCGAAGGTGTGCAATCGTTCCTTGAGCGGCGTTCCGCAGTGTTTCCCGAAAACGTGTCGAACGGCATGCCCGACTTCTTCCCGTGGTGGGATGAACCGGACTACCGCTAGTTTTTCCGGCTGCGCATTGTGCGCGATCCGTTTTCCAATTCGTGGAGTGGCATCCAATGGCGACAACTCTGATCAGCGCGCTGCAATGGTGGTCCCGCGAGACGCCAGACAATATCGCGCTGCGCGTCGGCGATACGGCGGTCGGCTACGCCGAGCTGGATCGCTGGACTGCGAAGATCGCAGCGCGACTCGTCGCCGAGGGCATTCGACCGGGCGACCGGGTCGGTGCGATCGCCGGTACATCATTGGCTCACTGCGCGCTGCTGATCGGCAGCGTGCGTGCCGGTGCGCTCGCCTCGCCGCTGAGCACGCGGCTGTCGCAACGTGAAACCGGCGAGTTCTTCGAGCAGACCGCGCCGCGGCTCGTCTTCACCGACGCTGACCAGGTATCCAAGCATTCGACGATCGCCGGCGTCGGCTGCCGCCCGCTGCCGATCGCGCTGATCGACGAACTGCGAAGCGCCGACGCGCCGGAATTCACGGCGGACGCGGCGCCGGACGACAGCGTCGTCATCATCGCGACCAGTGGTTCGACGGCTGCACCGAAGGGTGTGGTCTACACGCATCGTTCGATGCTCAGCTACGCGCAGGAGTTCGCGATCGAAGAGCCGTTCATCGGCTCCGGCTCGCGTGTGCTCGCACTGCCACCGCTGTCGACGTCGGGCGGCTTCGTGCAGCTGATGGAGTTCATCACGCTCGGCGCGACGACACGCTTCGAGGCCGGCTTCGACGCCGACCGCGCGCTGCAATTCCTGCAGGAAGAACGCATCAACGTGTTCCAGGGCGTGCCGCTGTTCTTCGAGCGTGTCGCGGCCTGCGCTGGATTCGAGAAGGCGGATCTGTCCGACTTGCGCTTTACCAGCGTCGGCGGTGCGCCGGTGTCGCGTGCACTGCTCGATATCTGGCAGAAGAAGGGCTGTTTGCTGCGGCAGATTTACGGACAGACCGAAGCCGGCGGCGCGATCAGCATCATGAGCAAGCACGAGGCGGCGACATCGCCGGAAAAGGCGGGTCGCGGCGGCATGTTCACCGAACTGCGCGTGATTGATGCTGACGGCAAGGTACTGCCGCCGAACCAACTCGGCCAGATCCTGATCCGCGGCCCGTCGGTGATGAAGGAATATTGGAACAATCCGGATGCCACCGCGAAAACCCTGATCAACGGCTGGCTGCACACCGGTGATCTTGGACGCATCGACGAGAACGGCAATCTCACGTTCGTCGACCGCATGAAGGACATCATCATTTCCGGCGGCCTGAACATCTCGGCCGCCGAGGTCGAGCGCGTCGTCGCCGGCTTCGATGGCGTATTTGAAGTCGCCGTGATCGGCGCCGCCGATGCCAAGTTCGGCGAAACCCCGCTGGCGATCATCCATTCGACCTTGCCTTTGCAAATCGAACAGATCGTCGCGCATTGCAATCAAAACCTCGCCGACTACAAGGTGCCGCGCTACATCGTCGTCGAAGCCGAGCCCTTGCCGCGTCTGCCGACCGGCAAGATCGCCAAGCCAGCGCTGCGTGCGCGCTTTGCAGAGCTGGTGCCAACACTGACGCGCGTCCGCTAGCGGTTGCCCCGCAGGAGATCCGAAATGTACTTCACGCCCGAGCGCAATGAACGCCTTGCCCGCAAGCTGTTCAAGCACGTTGCCGAGACCACGACTGATCGGCTCGACGGATTTCTCGAATACGATCTGTCGATCAACAGTTGCGTGGAAACCGCAAAGCGCGAACGCACCAGTATCTTTGAAAGCGCGCCGATGATGGCGGCGCATTCGAATCAGATACCGAAGCCGGGTTCTTTCATCACGCTGCAGCTCAACCGCAGCAACGTGATCGTCACGCGTCGTTCGGATGGGACGGTGGGTGCATATCTGAATGTCTGCCGCCATCGCGGCTCGCGGCTGGTTGCGCAGGAAAGCGGCGAGCGCAGTCGCTTCACCTGCCCATATCATGGCTGGACGTTCGCCAATGACGGCAAGTTGCGTGGCATCGGCTTCGCCGATTCGTTCGGCATGAAACCCAGCGACGAAAAGAATCTGGTCGCGCTGCCGGTCGAAGAACGGCATGGTTTCATCTGGATTGTCGAAAATCCGGCCGGCACCATCGATGTCCGTGCGCATCTGGGCGAGGGCATGGATCAGGCGCTGGGCGAGTATGGTCTCGACCAATGGTTCTTCTACAAAAGCCATGTCTTCGATTTTCCGCAGAACTGGAAAATCATGATGGACGGACTGATCGACGGCTATCACGTGCAATTCCTGCACGGGGCGACGATCAGCCCGTACTTCTATCCGAACATGATGGGCATCGAGATCCTCGGTCGTAACGCGCTGTGGGGTAACCCGCGGCGCAAGATGCAGGAGTTGATCGACAATCCGCAGGGAGAGATTCCGCCGCTGCATCGCTACGCGATCCTCGGCAATCTGTTCGTGCCGAACGCGGTGATGGTCATGCACCCGCACCACATCGAGTTCTGGACCGTCTACCAGAACCCGGGCAACGTCGACGCTTGCCGTGTTCACCTGCGCTATCTGACGCCGAGCGGCGAGCACGATGCGCGCAGCATCGAGATTCTTGAAAAGAACTGGAAGATTGCCACCGATGCGATCCTCAATGAGGACGTGCCGGTGGGTAACGGCATTCAGGCGTCGTCGGCGATGCCGCACGTCGGCAAAGCCTGTCTCGGCCGCAACGAAGTGACGAACCAGCTGTTCCATCGTGCGTATCAGGCGTACATGGACCGCTGATACGTGCGCGTCCCGTTTTCCGCTGCGACGTGAGGGTGCTGTCGCGCAGAAAATGAAGGTCCGCTGCC
>DATCXY010000321.1:0-2804 GCA_036570585.1 Solimonas sp.
GCGGCAAGGCGACGGTCGCCGCGATCCGCAAGGCGGGTGGCAGCGCCGACTGCTGCGTGCACGATGTCACGCAGGAAGCGCAATGGGAAAACGCGATCGCGCAGGCGAAAGACAAGCTCGGCGGTCTCGACGTGCTGGTCAACAACGCCGGCATCGAAACGGCCGCGCTGCTGTCGCAATGCACGGTCGAGGATTTTCGTCAGGTGCTCGACATCAACGTCGTCGGCGTGTTCCTCGGCGTCAAGCACGCGATGCGTGCGATGGCGGCGCCGGCCGGCAAAGGCGGCGTGATCATCAATATGTCGTCGGTCGCCGGATTGATCGGCACCACCGGCCACGCTGCGTATCACACCTCCAAAGGTGCGGTGCGCCTGCTGACCAAGGCTGCGGCGGTCGAGTGCGCGCAGCTCGGCACCGGCATTCGCGTCAACTCGGTACATCCGGCGATCGTCGCAACCGAGATGGGCACCAATTTCATCCAGCATTTCGTCGATCTGGGTCTCGCTCCCGACTACCCGACGGCCGAAGGCGCGATCAAGGCCGCCCATCCGATCGGTCGCTTTGGCGAGCCGACCGACGTCGCCAGCGCGGTGCTGTATCTGGCATCCGATGCGACCAAGTGGATGACCGGTACCGAGCTGGTCCTCGACGGTGGTTACACCGCCGCTTGAGCTGCCCATGAACTCAATACGCTTGCAGCGTTTTCCTGATGGCTCGGACGGAGTACGGCCATGACCCTCGACGACGTCTTCGCGCAAGGCAAGCGCCTGTGGCTCGACTACGCCGAATACGCAGGCGCATTGCTCGCCGGCGGTTCGGTGCCTTGGCTCGACGTTTCCGAGCTGGTGGCCTGGCAACGCAAGGCGCAGGGCCTGCTGCAGTCCGACGTGCTGGAGCTGCCGATCGGCAGCGTGAGCGCAGCATGGTTGCAGGCCCATCCAGAACTGCTCGACGCGATGCGCGCCAAACGCCGTCCGGTCTTTGCACTGAAGACACTGCTCGCCGACGCCGGCCTGCGCGCGCATCTGCTCGAGATCGCGCTGGGTTTGCGTGCGAGTTTCGCGCGTCTGCCGCTGGCACTGGCGTGTCCCTCGCCGCGACGCTGGGCGATCGAAGCGCATCGTGCGGCACTTGCCGATGACGCCGCCAGCATTGACGACTTCGGCGTCGATGAGAGCGAAGATGCGGCGGCCTATCTCGCCGATTTCCTGCGTGTCTTTGGCGATGTCGGCGTCGACGTATTGCTGCTGCAGGAATCGGCCGAGAGCGAGCCCGCCGATGCCGAAGGCCTCGCTGCTTACCAGCCCGTGCTGAACGTGGCATCGCACTATCGCTGGGAAATTGGCCTGGCCGCGCCAGGCGGTCGCTATGCCGACGGCGATACCCGTTTCGGTTTCGTGATCGCACCGCAAGCGAGCGACGCCAAGCGCAGCGGCCGCATCGTGCCGCCCGATTTCTGGGCCGGCAGCGCCGCGCCGGAGTGCACGGCGAGCGGCTTTCGTTACGCCAGCGTTCCGGGCAATGCCAAACCCGAAACGGTGCTGCAACGCCTCGCGGCGTTGCGCTGAGACTCGACATGCCCGAACTCAAGAGCGAATTCATCTGCGCGATGTTCGCGACACTGCAGGCGCCGCCGGAAGTGATCCCGGTGCCGCACGGCATCCGCGTGAATTTCTACATCACCGGCGGCACGCTCGACGGCCCGAGATTGAAGGGCAAGCTGCGGCCGGTTGGCGCCGATTTCTTCACGCTGCGACACGACGGTGTCGGTGAGCTCGACGTGCGCACCACGATCGAAACCGATGACGGCGCGCTGATCTACACGCACTACGTCGGCATCGGCGACATGGGCGTCGATGGCCACGCGCGCTTTCTGGCCGGCGAGTTGCCACCGAAGCTGGTCCTGCGTACAGGGCCACGCTTCAGCACCGCGCATCCGAAATACCAGTGGCTGAATCGGCTGTATTGCGTCGGGGTCGGCGTGGCCGACATGCAGACCTTCGAGGTCCGCTATGACATCCACGCGCTGACCTGAAAGGGAATGGAGAACGACATGGTCCAGGAAGGCGAGTTGCTGTGGACCCCGCAGCCCGAGTTTGCGAAGCGCTCGCAGATCGCGCGCTATCAGGATTGGCTGCGCGCCGAGCGCGGCATCGACCACGCAATCGACGACTACGCGGGTCTCTGGAAGTGGTCGGTCAGCGAACCGGAGAAATTCTGGGAAACGATCTGGGACTACTTCGATGTGCAGGCGAGCGTGCCGTACTCATGCGTGCTCGATCGCCGGCAGATGCCGGGCGTGAAGTGGTTCGAGAATTCACGCGTCAATTACGCCGAGCATTTGTTGCGCCATGAAGCGGTCGCGCCCGACGCAGTGGTCTTCCATCACCAGTCCGAGACCCGGCCGCTCGCCCGGATGCGCTGGCGTGAACTCGGTGCCCAGGTTCGCATCCTTGCGACACAGCTGCGCGCACTTGGCGTGCTGCCCGGCGATCGTGTGGTCTCGTACATGCCGAACGTGCCGGAAACGGCGATCGCGATGATGGCGACGACCGCGATTGGCGCCGTGTGGTCATCGGCCGCGCCAGAGTTCGGCGTCAAGACCGTGATCGAACGCTTCTCGCAGATTGAACCCAAAGTGCTGTTCGCAGCCGATGGCTATCGTTTCGGCGGGAAGGATTTCGGACGCGAAGCGGAGGTACGCCGCATCGTCGATGCCCTGCCGTCGCTGCAGACGGTGGTCTGGTTGCCTTATCTCGATACCGCGCGTGCGGCGCCAGCCTGGCCGCAGTTGCGCACCTGGG
>DATCXY010000322.1:0-3594 GCA_036570585.1 Solimonas sp.
ATCAGGACATGGCCGTGATCACCCTTGTGCGCGTCGCGTGCGCGCGGCGGCAACGCTGCCTGCAAATCCACGTCGAGCTGCAGCCGTGCAAGCGGTTCGATGCCACCATACGCGGTCGCCGGCACGGCAAGGTCGTCGAACCGGCGCTCGCCGCTGATCGCCGGCCCGCAGCCCGTATGAAGGCCAAGCTTCTGTCCGATGAAACTGACCGTGATATCGGCCTGCACAGCGATACCCGAAAGCACGTCGCCGGTCGTCGCGTCGAGCCCGGTCGGCACGTCAACCGCGAGGACCTTGGCACCGCGCGCACGCGATGCCGCGATCGCGTTGACGGCTCGCACGGCGTCATCGGCAAGCACGCGCGCGAGGCCCGTACCGAACATTGCATCAACGACCCAGTCAGCGTCGGCAAGCACCCCGGAGAACGGAACAGTCACGCCACCTTCCGCGCACCATGCCGCGTATGCGCGCTGCGCATCACCCGCTTGCGGCACACCGTCGAGCGCATAGACGTGAACGATCCAGTTATCCTGCGTTGCGAGCCGCGCAATCTCGTAACCGTCGCCGCCGTTATTGCCCGGCCCGCAGACGATCGCGATCGTGGCCGCCACTGGACTGCGCTCGCGGATGACTGCCCAGCAGCTTGCCGCAGCACGCCGCATCAATTCATGGCCGCTGATGCCGCACATCTCGATCGCGCGGCGATCCGACTCGCGGACCTGCGCTGCGGTGTAGAGATGACGGTCGATATCGCGCATGTCGGAAGTATAAGAGCCGGCGCTGGCCGGTCAGCATAAAATATCGGTCATTCCCGAGTCGTTCCGTCGCCGCAATGCCCTCCTCGTCCGAGCTATCGCAACTCCCTCGCCTGATCCCGCAATGGGCGCGCGCGCTTGGCTTCGCCGATGCCGCAATCGCGCGCCTGCAGCTGGACGATGACATGGCGCATCTGCGTCGCTGGCTGGACGATGGTTTCCACGGCGACATGGCGTGGATGAACCGCGACCTGCATCTGCGCGCGCGGCCGGCAGAGCTTCATCCCGGCACCGTGAGCGTGATCTCGGCGCGGATGGACTATCGCAGCGATGCCGTATCGGCCGAACAGGTGCTGGAGCAGCCGGACCACGCGTACATTTCGCGGTACGCCCTGGGTCGCGATTACCACAAGCTGATGCGCGCGCGGTTGCGCAAGCTCGCGCAGCGCATCGAAGAACAGATCGGGCCGCACGGCTACCGCGTATTCTCCGACAGTGCGCCGGCGCTGGAAAAAGCCCATGCCCGCAATGCCGCACTCGGCTGGATCGGCAAGAACACCTTGCTGATGCGCCGCGATGCCGGCTCCTGGTTCTTCCTCGGCGAGATCTACACCGACCTGCCGCTGCTGGAAAGCAGCGAGGAGCCCGTCGGCAATCTTTGCGGCAGCTGCTCTGCCTGCATCGACATTTGCCCGACACAGGCCATCGTCGCGCCGTACCGACTCGACGCACGACGCTGCATTTCATACCTGACGATCGAACACCACGGCTCGATTCCGATCGAACTGCGCGCGCCGATCGGCAATCGCATTTTCGGCTGCGACGACTGCCAGCTGGTCTGCCCATGGAATCGCTACGCAAAAGTCACAAGCGAAGCGGATTTTGCGCCGCGCCACGGACTCGATGCACCAAAACTCGTCGAGCTGTTCGCATGGACCGAAGCCGAATGGTCGCAGCGCACCGAGGGCATGGCGTTGCGTCGCACCGGTTATGCGCGATGGCTGCGCAACCTGGCGATCGCACTCGGCAATGCGCCAGGGTCGAGTGAGGCAGTGCAGGCACTCGCGGCACGACGCGATGACGCCGACGAGATGGTCCGCGAACACGTGCAATGGGCGCTCGATCAGCAGGCGCAGAAGACGGCCGCTCAGCGCGCGTGAATCTGCAGCTTGCGCATCAACTCGTCGGTCGAAGGGTCCAGTGGCACGGTTTGTTGGTCATCGAGGATCTGATTGGCAAGCTGCTTGCCGAACTCGACACCCCATTGATCGAAGGCATTGATGCCCCACAGCACGCTCTCGACAAAGGTGCGGTGCTCATAGAGTGCCAGCAGCGAACCGAGATGGAAGGCATCGATCCGCGGCATCAATAATGTGTTGCTCGGACGATCGCCCGGGAAAACGCGATGCGGAATCGCCGCTTCCAATGCAGCCCCCTGCAATCCCTTTGCTTGCAGTTCGATACGCACTTCCGCCGCACTCTTTCCGCGCATCAGTGCGGAAGCCTGCGCAAGACAGTTCGCCGCCAACTTCCTGTGCATGTCACGGAATGGATGATCGGCAAATACCGGCAGAATGAAATCGACGGAGTGCACAGCCGGGCCCTGGTGCAGCATCTGGAAATACGCATGCTGGGCATTGGTGCCGACGTGTCCCCACAGCACCGGCGTCGTCCGGTAATCGACTGTTACACCCTCGCGGGTCACGCCCTTGCCGTTCGATTCCATCTCCAACTGCTGCGCCCAGCCACCGAACAGCGCCAGACGTTGTGCGTATGGCGCAAGCACATGGCTGGCGCAGCCCATGAAGTTGTTGTTCCACACGGCGAGCAGCCCCATCAGGACCGGCAGGTTGTGCTCGAACGGTGTGCGCCGGAAGTGCGTGTCCATCGCATGTGCACCACGCAGCAGTTCGTCGAACCGTTGCGGCCCCAGGCTCACGATCGCCGTCAGTCCGACCGCTCCCCATAGCGAGTAGCGCCCGCCGACCCAGTCCCAGAAGCCGAACATATTGTCGGCGCAGATACCGAACGCCTCGACCGCCTGCTGATTGGTCGATACCGCGACGAAATGCTTCGACACCGATTCGATGTCGAGCGAAGACGCCAGCCATGAGCGGGCATGCAGGGCGTTAGCCAGTGTTTCCTGCGTCGCAAACGTCTTGCTGACCACCACGAACAGGGTCGTTTCCGGCCGCAATCGAGACAGTACCGCGTGCAATTCGGCACCATCGATATTGGCGACGAAGTGCGGACGTGGACCATCGATCATCGGCGCCAACGCGGTGCAGACCAGCCGTGGCCCGAGATCCGAACCGCCAATGCCAATGTTGACGATGTCGGTAATGCGCTTGCCGGTCGCGCCGCGCCAGCTACCGTCGCGTACGCGCTCGGCGAACGCTCGCATGCGTTCGCGGACTTCGTGGATCCCGTCACCGACACGACGACCATCGTCCCGAAAATCGGCAACCCGCGGCGCACGCAAGGCCATGTGCAGGGCGGCGCGATCTTCGCTGTTGTTGACGTGCGCACCGGCGAACAGGCGTTGACGCCACGAATCCAGGCCTTGCTGTCGTGCGAGCGACTGCAGCAACATCATGGTTTGTTCGTTGGCGCGTTGCTTGGAAAAGTCGAGATAGAAACCGACGTCCTCGCAGGTGAAACGGCGATGTCGCCTGGCATCCTGTGCAAACAGGTCCTGGATGCGGACACGCATCATCTCGGCAGCATGCAGGTTCAGCGCGCGCCAAGCCGGCGTGGCAGTCAACGACTGAGAGTTGGGGGCATTCATGAGCGGACAAGACTACCGGCTTGCCGCACGAACGAAAACTCCCAAGCGTCT
>DATCXY010000323.1:0-5427 GCA_036570585.1 Solimonas sp.
CACAGATGCGCGTCGACGCCGGCGGTGATGATGTAGAACTTGCCGATGAAGCCGGCCGTCAGTGGAATGCCGGCCAGCGACAGCAGCATCGCGGTCAGGATCGACGCGAGATACGGACGGCGCCAGAACAAGCCGCGATAATCGTAGATCGCATCGGCATCGCGTTCTCCCATCGGACTGGAACTGAGCGTGACGACGCCGAACGCGCCGATCGAGGTGACGACGTAGGTCAGCAAGTAAGCCCCGACCGCCTCGACCGCAAGCGGCCCGCCGGCGACCAGCGCCACCATGCAATAACCGAAATGCGCGATCGACGAATACGCGAGCATGCGCTTGACGTTGTTCTGCCGCACCGCGAGCACGTTGCCGATCAGGATTGACGCGAATGCCAGCCAGCTCAACACCTGCACCAGCGTGATCTGGTAATAGCCGCCGGCCTCGACGAAGTAGCGCATCAGCACCGCGAAGATCGCGACCTTCGAAGCCGTCGCCAGGTAGCTGGCGACCGGTGCCGGCGCACCCTCGTAAACGTCCGGCGTCCACAGATGGAACGGCACCAGCGACAGCTTGAAGCCAAGCCCGATCACCAGCATCGCACCACCGAGCATCGCGATCTGGCTGCCGCCCACTGCGAAATAGGCGCCGACTTCGGAGAAACCGAGGCTGCCGGACTGCGAATAGATCAAGGCCATGCCGAACAGCAGGAACGCCGAGGCGACCGCCGACAGCACCAGATACTTCAGGCCACCTTCGAGCGGCCGCAGGCTCTTCACCGGATACGCGATCATCGCGTACAGCGGCACGCTCAGCAGTTCGAAGCCGATGAACAACGACGCGAAGTGTGTGGCGCAGGCCAGCGTCAGACCGCCGAGTGCCGACAGACACAGCAGCAGATACATCTCTTCCTTCTCGCCGCTGAAACCTTCGAGGTAAGCATGCGACAGCGTCGCCGTCGCCAGCGTCGCGATCAGGATCAGCGCCATGTAGAACAGCGCGTACCCATCGACCACGAACAGCGGCGTCACCATCGTCGCCGGATGGGCAAGCCAGATCATCACCCCGCAGGCGATCAGCGCGAGATTCAGGCCCAGCACCGACAGCGTCGCATTGCCGCGATGATGGCGCTTGAATGCGATCGCAAGCATGACGATCACGATCGTCGCCGACACCAGCAAGATCGGCGACAGCGCGGCGAAGTGCAGTGAAGTCAGCGTCATGGCGCGACTCCGGTCAGCGCCTGCGCAGCGCCGTAAATGCTGTGCACCTGGTTCATCGAAGCCGCCGAGGTATCGAGCACCAGCTGCGGGTAAAGACCGAGCGCGAGCAGCAGCACCATGAGAACAGCCATCATGCCGAGTTCGCGCCTGCCGAGATCCTTGAGCGGCGAGGCACCTTCTGCCGGCGCGCCGTGAAATGCGCGCTGGACCAGGATCAGCGCATAGACCGCGCCGAATACCAGGCCGGTCGATGCGAGGATCGTGAGCAGCGGACTGATCGGCCAACTGCCGAGCAGGATCAGGAATTCACCGACGAAATTACCGAACCCGGGCATGCCGAGCGCGGCGATCGAGAAGAACAGCGCGATCGGCGGCAGGTGCGGGAAGCGCGCCCACAAGCCGCCCATCTTGCTGAGTTCGCGCGTGTGCAATCGCTCATAGATTTCGCCGCAGAGAATGAACAGCGCACCGGCAGACAGACCGTGCGCAAGCATCTGTACGACCACACCCTGCAGCGCCTGCGTCGTGCCGGCATAGATGCCGACCAGCACGAAGCCCATGTGACTGACCGACGAATATGCGACCAGGCGTTTGATGTCGTTCTGCGAGAAACACAGGAATGCACCGTACAGGATGCCGAGTACGCCAAGACTCATCGCGATCGGCGCAAACTGCGCCGAGGCGTTCGGGAACAGCGGCAGTGCAAACCGCAGCATGCCGTAGGCCGCGGTCTTCAACAGGATGCCGGCGAGATCGACCGAGCCCGCGGTCGGTGCCTGCGAATGCGCGTCGGGCAGCCAGGTATGAAGCGGAACCATCGGCGTCTTGACCGCGAACGCGATGAAGAATCCGAGCATCAGTACCATCTCGACATTCGGCGACATCACGGTCTTCAGCAGCACCATGTAGTCGAAGCTGATCGTGCCGGTCTGCTGGTAATGGACGATGACCAGCCCGAGGATCGACAGCAGCATGATCAGGCCGGACGTCTGCGTGAAGATGAAGAACTTGGTCGCCGCGTAGATGCGCCCCTTGCCGCCCGGGGAGTTGTGCCCCCACAGCGCGATCAGGAAGTACATCGGCACCAGCATCATTTCCCACAGGAAGAAGAACAGGAACAGATCGAGCGTCAGGAACACGCCGACCACACCGCCGAGATTCCACAGCAGGTTGAGATGGAAGAAGCCGACGTTGCGATCGATTTCCCGCCAGGAGCAGGCCACCGCCATCACGCCGAGCAGGTTGGTCAGCACCACCAGCAGCAAGGACAGGCCATCGAGTCCGAGGTGCAGCGAAATGCCGAAGCGCGGAATCCACGCGACCTGATACTCGACCACCCACTGCGGCACGCCGCCCACCGCTGGCAGCGAATAGTCGCCGACGCACCACAGCCAGACCGAAATGCCGAGCGCGATCAGCATCGTCGCGAGTGCGACCCAGCGCGGGAAGCCGCGACCGACGAAGCGTTCGCCCTGCCAGGCCAGCAGGCCGCCGATGAACGGGATGAGGATGAGCCAGAGCAGAATCATGAGATCGGCTTCACAAGAGAATGACGGCGGCGACCACGGCCACCGCGCCGGCCGCCATCGCACCGGCGTACCAGCGCAATTGGCCGGTCTGCGTGTGCGTGAACTGGGTGTTCAACGCCAAAGTCAGACGGGGGATCAGGCCAATGGCCTGATCGGCGACATCGCGACGATTGACGCGGACGAGGAACAGATAGGGCTGCACGAACAACTTGTCGTACAACCAGTCGAAGCCGAACGCCGCGCGCCACCAGCGGAACAGCAAAGTGCCGAGCGTCGAATGCTTGATCGCGGCCGCGACCGCGCGATTCTTCAGGAAGAAGAACCATGCGCAGAGGATGCCGAACAGAGAGACCAGCACCGAGGTCAGCGCCAGCGTGTGTTCGGCGTGTTCGGCCGCTTCGCTGATCGCCGCCTGCGGCAGCACGGAATCGAGCGGGATATGAATCCAGCCACCGAACAGCGCGGCGATCGCCAGTATCGCCAGCGGCAGCGAATGGTCCGTGCCATGCGGCTTGTGTACTTCGTGCGTGTGCCCATGCTCATCGACATGCGGCGCGCCGAAGAACGCGATGAAAATCAGGCGGAACGTGTACAACGCGGTCATGAATGCGCCGGCCAATCCCATCCAGTAGAACTCGTGATGGCCGTAGGCCCAGGCCTGGAACAGGATCTGGTCCTTGGAGAAGAAGCCCGACGTCAGCGGGAACGCGACCAGGCCGAGCGAGCCGATCAGGAACACCCAGAACGTGAACGGAATCCGCTTGCGCAGGCCGCCCATCTTGAAGATGTCCTGTTCATGATGGCAGGCCAGGATTACTGAACCCGCCGCCAGGAACAGCAACGCCTTGAAGAACGCGTGCGTCATCAAATGGAACACGGCCGGCTGATACGCCCCCGCGCCGAGCGCGAGGAACATGTAGCCGATCTGCGACATCGTCGAATACGCGAGGATCTTCTTGATATCGGTCTGCGTCAGCGCCGTGAAACCCGCCATCAGCAAGGTGAGGCCGCCGACCCAGCCGACCAGATTCAGTACGTCTGGCGCCAGCTCGAACAGCACGTGCATGCGTGCGATCAGGTAGACGCCGGCGGTGACCATGGTCGCGGCGTGGATCAGTGCCGAAACCGGCGTCGGACCGGCCATCGCGTCCGGCAGCCAGGTCTGCAGCGGCAGCTGCGCCGACTTGCCGACCGCGCCGCCGAGCAGCAACAGCGTTGCGGCCGTGATCATCGGCCCGCCCTCGGCCCACTTCTGCGGCGCCACCGTCATCAGTTGCTGGATGTCGAGCGTGCCCAGACCGTGAAACAGGATGAACAGGCCGATCGCCATGAAGGTATCGCCGATGCGCGTGACGATGAACGCCTTGCGTGCGGCCGCGCCGTTGGCTGCGTCCTTGTACCAGAAGCCGATCAGCAGATACGACGCCAGGCCAACACCTTCCCAGCCGAAATACAGAAACAGCAGGTTGTCGCCAAGCACCAGAAACAGCATCGCGGCGACGAACAGGTTCATGTATGCGAAGAAGCGCGGATACGCTTCGTCGCCGCGCATGTACCACGATGCGAACAGATGAATGAAGAAGCCGACGCCGGTGATCACGCACATCATCAGCATCGACAGTTGGTCGAGATGCAGCGCGAAGCGCGGCGCAAAGCCGTCGACGTTCATCCAGGTCCACAGCACCTGGGTATACGACTCACCGCCCGGCAACTGATAGAACTGCCAGCCAATGATCGCGGTCAGCAACGCCGACAGGCCGATCGACCCGACGCCGATCGCGGCCGCCGCATTCTCGGAAATGCGCGTACGCGACAGCGCGAGCGTCAGGAAGCCGAGCAGCGGGAAGGTGAAGACGAGGAAGAGAAGATTCATCAGCACACGACCCCGGCTGCAGTCATAGCCATCCCTGGCGCGACATTCGTTGTTTGATCTGGCCCCTGCCCGGCCAGTGTTTGGCTCAAGCGGGACTGACATTGAGTCAGTCCCGATCCGGCCAAACACGGCCGGGCGTTGTTCGGCGCATCCATGCGCCTCACCCGTCGCTTACGCTCGGGGCTGGCGCTCGAATGTGCTCCCGGCACATTCGTCGAGACCGCTGAAAACGTCGTTTTCATGGCGCGGTCTCTCACCCAGAAGCACAGTGACGCCACCCCTGGCGCGACATTGATGCGGCGGGCCACGCCCGGCCCAGGCATCCCTGCCTGGGCGTTCGAGACCGCTGAAAACGTCGTTTTCATGGCGCGGTCTCTCACCCCTTCATCTCCGAAGCCGCGTCCACGTCGAGCGTCCGGAAGCGGCGATGTAGCTGAATCAGGATTGCGAGCCCCACCGAGGCTTCGGACGCCGCCAGCGCCAGCACGAGAATGAACATGATCTGGCCGTCCGGTTGCTGCCAGCGGGCACCGGCGACGACGAACGCGAGCGCCGCCGAGTTCATCATGATTTCCAGCGACATCAGCATGAACAAGATGTCGCGTCGCATCATCACGCCGGCCAGGCCGAGCGTGAACAGGATGCCGGCGACCGCCAGTCCATGTTCCATCGGTATGCCAAGCAGACCTGTCGTTTCCATAGGATTCTTGTCTTGGTTCTAGTCGTGGCGGCCGAGGTGGTAGGCCGCAACCAGCGCGGCCAGCAGCAGCATCGACGCCAGATCCACCGCCAGCAGATACGGTCCGAA
>DATCXY010000324.1:0-12544 GCA_036570585.1 Solimonas sp.
GCAGCGGTCGCACCAGTACTCGCAGCAGCATGCTCAGCGGCACGATGCTGACGATCATCGCGGTCAGAAAAATCGCGTACAGCAGCAGTCCCGGTTTGCGCACGATACTGCCTTGCGGGCCGAGTGCACGAATCAGCCGTCCCCAGATCAGGAATGAGCGCCGGCCGATGCGCTCGCTCGGCAGCAGACGGATGTCGGCAGAGGCCGCGGCAAGTCCGCGCAGCATGGGCTGGCCGGCTGCGTGTTGCTCAGCGTGCAAACTGCGTGCGATTGCATCGCCGAAACGTGCGGCGCCGGCGATCTGCGACTCGTCCAGACCCGCACGCGGGAACACTCGCCAGAATGCATTCTGGCGACCGGTCAGCATCCAGCGCGGGGTCGTGATGAAAGTCGCCAACGCGGAACCGCGATCGGTCAGCACGATGTTGTCGCAAAGCTTTGCGCCGGCTTGTTCGAGCAGATCCTTGACGATCTCCTGCGCAAGCAGCCACATGTTGCGACAGGCGATCAGCGTCACGACCGGGCGATTCAGCAACAGCTGGCGTGCCTCGGCAGATTTCAGAAATGCGGCGATTGGCGGCGCCGGCGACAGGAACCAGACGGTATACGCCAGCACCACCAGGTCGTAGCGTCGGGCGACGTCGATGCCGAGCGGCTGCAATGTGGGCGAATCGAGGTGCACGGTTTCCGGAAATTGGTCGAAGAAGCGGAAAAACGGCCACGGAAACGGATACGGCTGGCGGGGCTGCAGCGCGCACCAGTCCACTTCGACGCCGGCGGCCGTCAGCGGCGCACACAGCGATTCAGCCACACGGCGCAACTGGCCGGTTTGCGAGAAATAGACCACCAGAACGCGCTTCATTCCCCACCCGCCCCTGCTCGAATACCAACGCGCAGGATGCGTGGTTTGTCGGCCTTGTGATTTTACCGATCGACGGCGTCGTCTGTCGCGACTGTCGTCATGCGATCGCGCGTGCGCAGTACCGCACATTACGCGGTGGCGGCAGACTCCCGCAATGGCGTCAGCCGGCGTCTCATCTCGCGGCGGAGCAGCAGCAGATTGATGGATAGCTGCACGAGCGAGGCGCAGATCGACAGTGCCCACAGCCATACCGGTGCGAAGCGCGGATCGCCGGACAGCCAGACACCGGCCGCCGTGATGCCGACGATACGCACGGTCGAGCCCACGAGCGACGGCATCGTGTTGCCGAGCCCCGAGAACACGCCGCTGCAGCTCATCACGGCCGCCATTGCCAACAGGTTCCACGAAATCCAGCGCAGGAACTGAGCGCCGTAGAACAATACCTCCGGGTCATCCGAGAACGGTCCGATCAGCCATTCGGGCCCGAGGTGGAACAGCACGCAGAACACGCCGGCTGACAGCAGATTGAGTCGCAGCGCCTGCGCGAATGCCTCGCGCACTCGCATCGGCTGCCTCGCACCGAAGTTCTGGCCGACGATCGCGGCGGTCGCGAACGTTATTGCCATGCCGGGCATCATGCCGAGTTGCAGCACGCGCATGCCGATCCCGAATGCCGCCTGCGGCGCCGAGCCGAAGTCTTGCAGCATCGCCATGACGAAGCCCATGTAGAACGCCATCAGACCCATTTCCAGCCCCGATGGAATGCCGATTCGGACCATCCGTGACCAGCTGCGCGGCTCCGGGCGCCAGGCGCGCCGATCCGCGATCAGGAAATGCGTGCGCCGGAGCACGTGTGCAAGCAGGCCAATGACTCCGATCGCGACCGAGATCAGTGTCGCCAGCGACGCGCCGGCAACGCCGAGCGGATGGCCGCTGCCCCAGCCGAAGATCAGTACCGGTGCGAGCACCATGTTGAGCGCAACGGTGACCAGCTGTGCGATCGAGGCGGTACGCACGTCACCGACGCCGCGCAGCGCGGCCGACAGCACGAACATCGGAATCTGCAAGGCCATCGCCGGCACGAACGGCAGCAGGAACGCGCGGGTCAGCTTGGCGACCTCGGCGTTGCCGGCGAGGCCGTCGCTGTAGATGCCACGGACCGCGAACATCAGCAGCAGGAAGGCGATGGCCAGCAGTACGGCCAGGCCCTGCGACTGCGTGAACAGCCGGCGTGCCTCGTCCATGTCCTTGCGTCCGGCCGCCTGCGAGATCAGCGCGGCGGCGCCGACCGCGAGCGTCTGCGCGACCGCCATCAACGCCAGCATCAGGTTGCTGCCGAGCGCCACCGCCGCTACCGCATCGCGGCCGAGGTGTCCGACCCAGAAAATGTCGATCAGGCCGTACAGTGTCTGCACGATCATCGTCAGCAGCATGAAGCCGCTCATGCGCAGCAGATGAGTGCGGATCGGGCCGCTGGTCAGGTCACGCGCGGCCACTCAAGCCTCCGTCGGGTCAGTCGCCCGCGGCAAGACGCAGCAGGTCATATCCCTGCAGCGTCGCGTCGAAGTTCGCGGTCTGGTTGCCGTACAGGATCTGCGTCGTGATCAGGCCGCGGCTCTGTCCCGGCCAGTTGTGGCCACCGCCGGTGATGGTGACGAGAAAATTGCGATGCCCGGAACTGCAGCCACCGCTGGCCGTGTAGTCGATCTTGACGGGAATGCTGTCAACCGACATCGGCACCTGCAATGTGGCGTCGGCACCGTTGCAGCCATCGAGTGTATTGAAGGTTTGATGGATGGCCGGGATCGGCAAGCTCAGCCCCAAGGGAAAGCCGTTGTAGGGCGTCGTCAGATCGCCGGTACCGTGGACAATCACGCTGCCCAGCGGATGCGAAGTCGTGCAGGCATCGGTGAATGATTTCGTGTCGGCGTCGCTGGCGACCGCCAGGACCGCGCGCACGTTCGGATCGGTGCAGGCATACAGGTAGCCGATCACCGAGCCATTCGACAGACCGGCGACGTACAACGGCACCGAATCCTTGACGTGATAGCGGCTGCGCGCATCGGCGACCACGGCTTTCAACCATTCGATGGTCGGTGCGACCTGCGCGTTGTCGAGCGCGATACCGGTCGGCCAGCGGCTGGCGCCGAGGAATTTCGGCGCCTGCGGTGCGATCACCAAGACCTTGCGACCTTTCGCCAGCTCCGGCAAGCGCACGATATTGGCGAATGCGCCTTTGTCGACCAGCAGGTAATGCAGCGCGAGATAGACCGCATCGTAATCCTGCTCGGCGCCGGTCAACGCGTAATAGTTGGACGACAGGCCGCCGGCATCCAGATCGTATTGCTGGACATCGACACCAGCGCAGGCGATTGGCTGTGACTGCAGCAGATTCGCATTGGCATCGACCGGGCACAGGGTGCCGGCGATCGGGGTGCAGTCCTGCCCTTCGGCGAGCTTCTCGGTGGAGAACGAGGCCTGACAGCTGCTCAGCGGCCCCGGTCCCGAGCCGCCATCGCCGCTATCGCCACCGTGACCGGTGCCGTCGCCTCCACCACCACCACAGGCAGACAGCATCAGGATCATCAACAGGCTGGCGCAGTGACGAGTGAATTTCATGAAATGTCTGCCTTCGGGCATTCCGGTCTGGGATGCAATATTTGAGTCGCAAGCCACGGCCGTGCGCGATCCGACGCGGCGCGTTTATTTTTTCTTGTGTTCGTGAATCGCGGTGTCCGCGACGACGATGCCATCGGCATCGGCATACAGCCATTGGCCTGGTTTGAACGTGACGCCGGCAAACGTCACCGTCCGATCGCGGTGGCCGGTATGCAGACCCTTCTCCGACTTGCGCGGATGCGGCCCCAGTGCCTTGATGCCGATTTTCTGCTCGGCAAGCTCGTCGGTATCGCGGATGAATCCGTTGACGACGATGCCAGCCCAGCCGTTGTCGACACCGAGTTGACCGAGATTGCCGCCGACCAGCGCGCAACGCGCCGAGCCGCCACCGTCGACCACCAGTACCTGCCCTTTGCCCGGTGCTTCGAGCAACGCGCGCACCAGCGCGTTGTCCTCGAATACCTTGAGGGTCACCACCGGGCCATGAAACACCGTGTTGCCGCCAAAGTCACCAAACACCGGATCGGCGACCTGCGCGTCGGGATGTGCGTCGGACAGGTCGGTTGTCGCATAGCTCATGCCGCTCTCCGTTCAAACATTCTGGCGAGCAAGGGCAACGCCAGTGCATACAGCGCGAAGCCGATGAACGCGATCAGCGTCCAGCCGGGCAACGAGATGCCCAACCACTGCGCGGTGATCTTGGCGCAGCTGGCGTCGCCGCGCAGCACGGTCATGATCGCTTCGTTGGCGGGCATCATCTGCAACAGATAATCCAGGGTCGGGCCGCAAGCCGGAACCTGATCGGCCGGCAGATGCTGCAACCATACGTGGCGGGCAGCGATGCCGATGCCGATCGCCGCCGTCAGCATCGCCAGCAGCGCGTAGAACCAGCGGCCGCCAGCGCGCGGGCCATGCAGTGCGCCGACCAGGAACACGATGCCGGTCGCGGCCATCGCAATCCGCTGAAAGATGCAGAACGGGCACGGCTCGTAGCCCCGCATGTGCTGCAGGTAGACGATCGCGAACGCCAGCCCGAACGCGCAGCCGAGAAAGCCCAGCAGACTCAACAGCCGAAAATTCAAACGCATCACGCGCTCCTTGCGCCAATCCGGATCAAACGACGGTGACCGGAATATTGCCGATCTTGCCAGCAATCTTGCCCTGCCAGAGTTTCGGTCCGGTTTCATGCACCGATACGCCACTGCTGTCGACCGCCACCGTCACCGGCATGTCGCGAACCTCGAACTCGTAGATCGCCTCCATGCCGAGATCCTCGAAGCCGAGCACCTTGGCCGAGCGGATCGCCTTGGCGACCAGATACGCGGCGCCGCCGACCGCCATCAGATACGCGCTCTTGTGCTTCTTGATCGATTCGATCGCGACCGGGCCACGCTCGGACTTGCCGATCATCGCGATCAATCCCGTCTGGGCCAGCATCATCTCGGTGAACTTGTCCATGCGCGTCGCCGTGGTCGGGCCGGCCGGGCCGACCGCCTCGTCACGCACCGGATCGACCGGACCGACGTAATAGATCACGCGGTTGCTGAAATCGACCGGCAGCTTCTCGCCTTTGGCGAGCATGTCCTGGATGCGCTTGTGTGCGGCATCGCGGCCGGTCAGCATCCGGCCGTTCAGCAGCAGCGTCTGGCCCGGCTTCCAGCTGGCGACTTCTTCCTTCGTCAGCGTGTCGAGGTTCACGCGTGTCGACGTCTTGGTATTGGCCTCCCACGTCACTTTCGGCCAGTCTTCGAGCGTCGGTGTCGGCAGCACCGCCGGCCCGGAGCCGTCGAGTTCGAAGTGCACATGACGCGTCGCCGCGCAATTCGGGATCATCGCCACCGGCAGGTTCGCGGCATGCGTCGGATAGTCGAGCACCTTGACGTCGACGACCGTGGTCAGGCCACCGAGACCCTGCGCGCCGATGCCGAGCGCGTTGACCTTCTCGTACAGTTCGAGACGCAGTTCTTCGGCGCGATTCTGCGGGCCACGCGCCTTCAGCTCATGGATGTCGACCGGCGCCATCAGCGATTCCTTGGCCAGCAGCATCGCCTTCTCCGGCGTGCCGCCGATGCCGACGCCGAGGATGCCCGGCGGGCACCAGCCGGCGCCCATGGTCGGGATCGTCTTCAGGATCCAGTCGACGATCGAGTCGCTCGGATTGAGCATCGCCAGCTTCGACTTGGCTTCCGAGCCACCGCCCTTCGCGGCGCAGATCACCTCGACATGCTCACCCTGCACGATCTCGTAATGGATCACCGCCGGCGTGTTGTCCCTGGTATTGGTGCGCTTGCCGGCCGGGTCGGCGAGCACCGAGGCGCGCAGCTTGTTGTCCGGATGGTTGTATGCGCGCCTGACGCCTTCGTTGACCATGTCGGTGACCGATAACCGCGCATCCCAGAGCACGTTCATGCCGACCTTGAGGAACACGGTGGCGATGCCGGTGTCCTGGCAGATCGGCCGATGACCTTCGGCGCTCATCCGCGAATTGGTCAGGATCTGCGCGATCGCATCCTTGGCCGCCGGATTTTCCTCGCGCTCGTAGGCCTCGCCGAGGGCGGTAATGTAATCGAGCGGATGGTAATAACTGATGTACTGGAAAGCGTCGGCAATCGACTGGATGAAGTCTTCCTGGCGGATCGTGGTCATGAGGCTCGGGGACGTGCGAATAGGCGGATTTCCGGGCGCGAATGCTACCGGAAATCCAGGGGCCGGGTCCCGCGGCCCACGCAAAAAGCCGCCGGCACGAAGGCCGGCGGCATCCCTTCCCGCCCAGAGCCGGTGTCAGGCGACCGCGTAGATCTGGTGACTGTGATGGTTGGCCGGCTCCCAGAGCTTGATGCCGGCATCGATCTCGTCGAGTTGCAGCAGGGTGTCGCCACCGCGCACGCCGTAATCGACGAATGCGGATTCGAGCACGCGCACCAGTGCGCGGATGTTGCCGTGCCAGCGGCAAGCCTTGATGCGCGCCCAGGCGTCCTCGCTCATGCCTTTGGGCTGTGCCCAGGTCGTGCAGCGTTCGGCGAGCCTCGACAGCGTGGTCGCGGCCACCGCGATCATGTCTTCTTCGCGCTTGTGCAGTTCCGGCACCGACAGCGTCGCCGCGCCGATGCGCGTGAACTCGTCGATGTTGACCGAGTTCTGCAGCGTCTCCCAGCTGCGATTGGTCGCGAACACGATCGCGCATTCCAGCGACTGCTTGGCCGATGCGCCGAACGGCAGGTACTGGCCGTTGTCGAACGCTTCCATCAGCACTTCCATCACCGGGCCGGTGATGCCATGGCTCTCGTCGATGAAGCAGACGCCGTCGCGCGCGTGCGTGAATGCGCCGGTGCGGCTGCCGGCGCCCGGGAACGCGCCTGATACGTGGCCGCAGAGCAGCGATTTCACCGCCGCCTTGTCGCCGGTGTTTTCGGCGGCGAGATTGACCGACACGAAGCGGCCGCGATTGCGCGTCAGGTAGTAGTAATACGACAGCGAAGTCTTGCCGCTGCCGGGGCCGCCGAGCAGATAGGTGCGGTTGATGCCGTTGGCGGCATACGCGCGAATGCGTGCGACCAGCGCCTGCAGTTCCGGGCTGAACACGTAGAAATTGCGCATCGGCGAATTCTCGACTTCGCTCGAGATCGGCATGCGGATCAGATTGTCCTCCACCACCGGAATCAGCCGCTGCGGCAACTGCCGCAACACGCTCTCGGCGTTGGCCGCCAGCATCAGGCGAATGCCGGCCAGCTTGTTCTGGTTGCCGCGCTGGGTCAGCCACTGGCCGAGCGCGGTCAGCTGGCCCTGCGTGATGGCGATGATCAGGCTGGTATTGCGTCCTGCCGTGCGTGCGGCCAGCACTGCGTCGGCCAGTCCATCGAGCAACGAGGGGGCGAGCAGCAGGCTCAGCACGAAATCGACATCACCGAGTTTCATCTGCGAGCTGAGATCGCCAGCGCTGCAGATGCGGTGCTTGCGTCCTTCCGGCATCAGCGCTGCGAGGCCCTGTTCGAGTTCGGTGTCGCGCGCATGGAAATCAGATGCATAGACCTGCAGGTACGGCAGATTGGCGCGTTCCATCGCCATCGCTTTGACATCCGGTTTGCGTGCGTTGATTCCGAACATGAGCATGCTTCCTGCAGGGCTTCTGCCCAGACTATGCGCGGTCAGCATGCTTTGCACGCAACGCCGACGAAGCGCGGCGTGTCGCCGACCGGCGGCGTCAGCTGCCGACACCACCGTCGGTGAGCCTGGCCGGGTCGAGCAGTTTCGCCAGCTCGGCGCGCGGCAGACCGGTCATGTCGGCTGCCACGTCGATCACCGGCCGGCCTTCCTTGTAGGCCTGCTTGGCGATCGCCGCGCCCTTCTCGTAGCCAATGCGCGCATTGAGCGCGGTGATCAGGATCGGGTTCTTCGCCAGGGCCTCGCCGATGTGCTGCTTCCGCACTTGAAAGCCGGCAATTGCGCGCTCGGCGAGCAGCCGCGAGACATTCGCCTCCAGCGTGATGCTTTGCAGCAGATTGAGCGCGATTACCGGCAGCATGACGTTGAGTTGAAAGTTGCCAGCCTGCGCCGCAACGGTGATCGTTGCGTCATTGCCGATCACTTGCGCGGCAACTTGCGCGGTTGCCTCCGGGATTACCGGATTGACCTTGCCCGGCATGATCGATGAGCCGGGTTGCAGGGTCGGCAGCTCGATCTCGCCAAGACCGGCGAGCGGGCCGGAATTCATCCAGCGCAGGTCATTGGCGATCTTCATCAGCGACACGGCAATGGTCTTGAGCTGACCGGACAGTTCGACCGCCGTGTCCTGCGCCGACAACGCCTCGAAATAGTTATTCGCGGTGACGAATTTCAGGCCGGTCCGCGTGGCCAGAGCACGTGCAAAACGTTTGCCGAAGCGAGGATCGGCATTGATGCCGGTGCCGACCGCGGTGCCGCCAAGTGCGAGCTGCAGCAGACGCGGTTGCGTCGCATCGAGCCGTTCGATGCCGTGGCGGATCTGGCTTGCCCAGCCCGACAGCTCCTGGTCGAAACGGATCGGCATTGCATCCATCAGGTGCGTGCGGCCGGTCTTGGTCACGCCCTTGAGCTGGCGTGCGCGCTTCTCGATCGTGGTCGCGAGCAGCTTCAGCGCCGGCTTGAGTTCGGCGTGTACCAGCAAGGCCGCGGCGTCATGGATCGCCGTCGGGATCACATCGTTCGAGCTCTGCCCGTAATTGACGTGATCGTTCGGATGCACGGTCTTCTTCAGGCGCTTGGTCGCCAGATGTGCGATCACCTCGTTCGCATTCATGTTGGTCGAGGTACCGGACCCCGTCTGGAACACGTCGATCGGAAACTGCGCGTCGTACAGGCCATCGGCTACCTGCAGCGCGCAGCGCGCAATCGCCTCGCTGCGGCCGGCGTCGAGCAGGCCAAGCTCGCGGTTGACCTGCGCGGCAGTCGCCTTGATCAGGCCCAGCGCACGAATGAACGCACGCGGCATTTTCAGTCCGGACACCGGAAAGTTGTCGACGGCGCGTTGCGTCTGCGCGCCCCAGAGTGCGTCGGCCGGGACTTTCAACTCGCCGAGGCTGTCGTGTTCGAGACGGAATGCCGATTGCGCCATGCTGTCCTGCTCCTGTATGCCGGCGGCGTCGCAAAGCGGCCGCCTCGGATAAAATGCGCGACCAGCCTACACCGGTGATGCTGAAGCGTCCCGTTGCCAGCGCTTCCGTTTCAACCTCTTGAGTCGAATATCCAATGAACCTCACGTCCCTGTCCGCCATCTCGCCGATCGACGGTCGCTATGCCGAAAAGACCGTGCGCCTGCGCGAGATCTTCAGCGAATACGGCTTGATGCGTTATCGCGTGCTCGCCGAAATCCGCTGGCTGCAGACACTGGCCCACAATGCCGAGATTCCCGAAGTACCGGCGCTGTCGGCCTCTGCGCAGGAAAAACTCGAGAGGATTGCCGCCAGCTTCACGCTCGACGAAGCGCAGCGCGTCAAGGCAATCGAGGACACCACCAATCACGACGTCAAGGCGGTCGAGTACTATCTCAAGGAAAAGATCAGCTCGCATCCCGATCTGTCCGGGATCAAGGAATTCGTCCATTTCGCCTGCACGTCGGAAGACGTCAACAATCTTTCGCATGCGCTGATGCTCAAGGACGCGCGTGCGAAAGTGCTGCTGCCCGCGCTGGACCAGATCATCGAGGCGATCACGGCGTTGTCGCATCGCTTTGCCGAGCAGCCGATGCTGTCGCGCACGCATGGCCAACCTGCTTCACCGACCACGCTCGGCAAGGAAATGGCGGTGTTCGCACAACGGCTTCGGCGCCAGCGCAAGCAGTTCGCCGAGGTCGAGATTCTCGGCAAGATGAACGGCGCGGTCGGCAACTGGAATGCGCATTACGCGGCCTACCCGGACGTCGACTGGCCGCGCGTGACGCAGGCTTTCATCGCCGCACTTGGCATCGCGCAGAGCCCGGCGACCACGCAGATCGAGCCGCACGACTACATCGCCGAATATTTTCATGCGTTGTCGCGCTTCAACACGATCCTCATCGGCTTCTGCCGCGATATCTGGAGCTATATCTCGGTCGGCTACTTCAAGCAGCGCACCGTTGCCGGCGAAGTTGGCAGCTCGACGATGCCGCACAAGGTCAACCCGATCGACTTCGAGAATGACGAAGGCAACCGCGGCATCGCCAACGCCATCCTTCAGCATCTCGCCGAGAAGCTGCCGATCTCGCGTTGGCAGCGCGATCTCACCGACTCGACGGTGCTGCGCAATCTCGGTGTTGGCGCCGCGCACGCGCTGATCGCCTACCAGTCCGCGCTCAAGGGCGTCGGCAAGCTCGAAGCCGATGCCTGGAAGATGGGCCAGGATCTCGACCACAACTGGGAAGTGCTCGGCGAAGCGATCCAGACGGTGATGCGTCGCTATGGCCTGCCTGAGCCATACGAACAGCTCAAGCGCCTGACGCGTGGCCACAAGGTCGGCCGTGAAGCGATCCACGATTTTGTTTCCGGCCTCGAACTGCCGGAAGCAGAGAAGCAGCGTTTGCTCGCGATGACGCCGGGCTCCTATAGCGGCAATGCGCTGCAACAGGCCAAAACGGTCTGAAGCGCGCCGGTCCAAATTGGCGGTCATTCAGCTCTGTGCGGTAGTGTGCCCGCATGACTGAGAATCTTCCTTCCACAGCCGGAATCGATCATGCGATCGGCACGGCGGTAACGATCAGCGGCACGCACGCGTACTTGCAAGCGACCTTGCAGCTCATCACCAGTGCGCATCAGCTGTTGCGGATCGTGAGTCAGGAACTGGATCGCCGCGTCTGGAGCGACCCCGGCATCGTCGAAACCTTGCGGGCATTTGCGTTGCGGTCACAGCGCGCCGAACTGCGGATTCTCGTCAAGCGGCCGCAGCGTGTCGCGCAGCGTGGTCACCATCTGGTCGAACTGGCACGGCGCCTGCCGAGCCGTATCGCCCTTCATGAACTGAACGAAGAACGTCGCGACGTGGTCGACGAATTCGCAATCGCCGACGAGTACGCGCTGCTGCACAAGCGTCAAGCCGACGATCTCGATGCGCAGTGGTATGCCCATGCCCCCATTGACGCGCGGCGCATGGGCCGTCGCTTCGACGCGCTGTGGAACGAGTCTTCGCCAGCGCGCGAGTTTGCCGTGCTCGGGATCTGACGGCACGCGAATTACCGTGGAAAACGCCTAGACGCTTTCTTCAGGCGCTATTTTTTCACGCGAGCGAATGAAGGCGCGCGCGGATTCCGGCACGGGCTCGGTGCGGTTGCTGCGATAGTCGAACCACACCAGCACGCCGCGCGTCACCGCCGCAAGCTGACCATCGACAAACAAACCGCCTTCGGTATTCATGCTGCTGCGACCGATGCGCCGGATGCGGAAGCCGAACTTCACCTGTGCCGGATGATGAATCTGGGCGATGAAGTCGCATTCGATGCGGGCGAGGATGAAGCCGCTGTCCTTCCAGAAGCCGCTGTTGACGCGAATCATCGGATCGAAATAGTCGAGCCGCGCAGATTCGTCGAACGTGAAATAGCGTGCGTTGTTGATGTGGCCGAGCATGTCGCAGTCCGACCAGCGCGTCACCAGCTCATGGAAAAAACCGAAATCCGCCAGTGTCGGCCGCTCGCTCATGCTGCACCCTCAACGTCAGGAAACTCTTGCAGCCGAGCGGCCGCACGCTCGCGGATTGCCAGACGCTCGTCACTGCGCGCCCGCGCCCAGGCAGTGATTTCATCAAGGTCGCGGCCGCAACCAACGCAGTGCCCGAGCGTGCCGATGCGGCAGATGCCGGTGCACGGCGATGGCACGTCGAATACGTCGTTCAGCTTTGCTGGCTCGGATCGGGTCATGACGGCGTCACGCTAGCATTTTGCATTTGTGACTGGAACTCGGCGCCTGATCCACAACAAAAAACGCGCGGCCACCTTGCGATGGCCGCGCGCCGTCTCAACGCATATTGCCTACTGGACGATCAGCTTGAAGTCGACGCGGCGATTTTTCGCGCGACCGTCTTCGCTGTCGTTCGGTGCAATCGGATGGAAGTCGCCGAAGCCAGTCGCGACCAGACGGCCGGCATCGACGCCATGCGCCACCAGATATTGACGCACAGACTCGGCACGCTGCTGCGAGAGCATCAGGTTGTAAGCCTTGTTGCCGACGTTGTCGGTGTTGCCGGCGATCTGCACGGCGACATTCGGCTGGTTCTGCAACGTCGAAGCGACGTCATCGAGTATCTTGCGCGCGTCGTCGGTCAACACTGCGGTGTTGTTGCTGAACTGCACGCCGCTGAGCTGCAGCGACTGCGAGATCATGCAGCCGCTGGCGTCGACCTGCATGCCGCCGCGCGTGCCGGGGCAACGATCGACTTCGTTCGGCACGCCGTCGCTGTCCTCGTCGCCCGAATGCGCCTCGCCAACCGGGCAACCGGTGCTGTCGACGCCGGTGCCGGCCGGCGTGCCCGGACACAGATCCTTGCTGTCGCTGATGCCGTCGCGATCGGAATCGACGCCGCAATCGCTACGGCCCGTGATGGGATCGACGACCGCCAGTTCGC
>DATCXY010000325.1:0-5160 GCA_036570585.1 Solimonas sp.
GCCCGTTGCGACCGGGCGAAATCGTATTCGAAGCCCAGGAGCGCGTGCTGCAGAATCACATCCGCAAAGCAAAGCTGCTGACCAAGAGCCTTAACGAGCTTGGCGCACAGGTCGCGATCGAGCATTTCGGCATCGGCTCGAATTCAGCACAGATGATCGAACATATCCCGGCGCAATTCGTGAAATTCCATCAGTCGTTCGCCAAGGACTTCGGCGTGAAGGAAACGCAGAAACACATGGCAGCACTGATGGAGATCGCCAAGCAACGCAACATCAAGGTCATCGTCAGCCACATCGAGGACGCCAACGTGATGGCGCGGCTGTGGCAGATGGGCGTCAACTTCATTCAGGGCTACCACGTGCAGGAGCCGGAAGTGGTGTTGTTGTCGGCCGAAGTCGCGTCGCGCTAGCGCAGCAACAGCGCAACAAAAAAGGCGACCTGCGGTCGCCTTTTTTGATTTTCCTCCAGTGGAATTTCGCGCTCAGATGGTCTGCGCCTGCTGCAAGGCTGCGATGCGAACTTCCAGTGGCGGATGCGAGGCGAACAGCTTGGCGAGCTGCCCACCGGTGACGCCCATCGCCGTCATGTTCTGTGGCAGCGGCGATGGCGCATGTGCCGCCTGCAGCCGCTGCAATGCCGAGATCATCTTGCGCTTGCCGGCCAAATGCGCGCCGCCGGCATCGGCGCGAAACTCGCGACGACGCGAGAACCATGCAACCACCATGCTGGCGAGAATGCCGAACACGATTTCGAGCACGATCACGGTGATGTAATAGCCGATACCGGGGCCGCGCTGTTCATCCGAGCCACGGCGAAACACGGCCTGGTCGATTGCATAACCGACCACACGCGCGAGGAACATCACGAAGGTATTGAGCACGCCCTGGATCAGGGTCAGCGTCACCATGTCGCCGTTGGCGACGTGGCTCATCTCGTGGCCGAGCACGGCTTCGACCTCGTCCTGACTCATCGCGTGCAGCAGCCCCGTTGACACCGCCACCAATGCGTTGTCGCGATTCATTCCAGTCGCGAACGCATTCGGCTCCGCGGCCTCGAAGATCGCGACTTCCGGCATGCCGATGCCCGCTGCGCGCGCCTGGCGCTCGACCGTCTGTAACAACCACATTTCCGACGAACTGCGCGGCTCCTTCAGTACTTTGGCGCCCGTGCTCCATTTGGCGATGGTCTTCGATAGCGCGAGCGATATGAACGCGCCGCCCATGCCGAACACAAAGCAGAAAATCAGCAACGCCTGATAGTTCAGGCCATTGGCAGTCAGCCAGCGATTGACGCCCAGCAGCGAGGTGACAACGCTGAGTACAAGCACGATCGCGAGGTTGGTCGCGAGAAACAGAAACACGCGTTTCATGGAAGTATGGATGCCTTTTTGACGGTCGGGATTGTCACTTCGACAGCTGGGGCCGGCACAGGTTCTTTACAAGGCCGCTTGCTCCTTATTTGCCTTCACCATAAATGCTGTCGACGCGCTGGAAACCGCGCGGTAGATGCCCGCCGCGGCTGGCACGCGAGCCACTGTAATGGACCAGATCAGCGGGCTTCAAGCTGAGCGTACGTTTGCCGCAAACCAGCGTCAGGCTGGCGTCAGCCGGCAGCACGCATGACGCCAGAATGCGATCTTCGCCCTTCAGCGCGACCAGCTTGTTGCCCTTGCCTTTCGCCAGTTCCGGCAACTCGGCGAGCGGAAAGACCAGCAACCGGCCTTCGGCCGTAACCAGCGCAAGACGATCGGTGCTGGTATCGGCGACGCGTGCCGGCGCCAGCACGTTGGCGGTGGCCGACACATTGATGACGGCCTTGCCCGCCTTCTGCCGCGATTCCAGATCGCCGAGCCGCGCGATGAAGCCATACCCTTCGTCGCTGCCCAACACCAAACGCTCGCTCGGCTCGCCCATCAGCACGCCAGTGATGCGCCCACCATCCTGAATATCGAGTCGCGTGGTCACCGGTTCGCCCTGCGAACGTGCTGACGGCAAGTCGCGAGGATTGAGCGTGTAGCAACGCCCCTTGTGATCAAGCAACACCAGCAACTGGTTGGTCTTGCCCTGCACGGCATAAGCAAACTCATCGCCCGACTTGTAGCTGAGCGCGGTCGGATCGAGTTCGTGGCCCTTGCCGGCACGGATCCAGCCCGCCTTCGAGAGCACGACCGTGACCGGTTCAGCCGGCAGGATTTCGGTCGTGACCAGCGCCGCAGCCGGCGGCCGCGCATTGATTGCGCAACGGCGATCGTCGCCGTACTTCTTGGCGTCTTCCTTGAGCTCGTCACCGATCAGTTTCTTCATCTTCTCGTCGTCGCCGAGCAGCGCTTCGAGACCCGCACGCTCATTGGCGAGCTCTGCCTGCTCGCCCTTGATCTTCATTTCCTCAAGCTTCTGCAAGTGACGCAGCTTGAGGTCAAGGATCCATTCAGCCTGCGCATCCGACAGCGCAAAGACGCTGATCAGTTTTGCCTTGGGATCGTCCTCGAAGCGAATGATGCGGATCACCTCGTCGATGTTGAGGTAGGCGATCAACAGGCCTTCGAGGATGTGCAGGCGATCGTTGACCTTGGCAAGCCGATGATTGACGCGCTTGGTCACGGTCGCGAAGCGATAGTCCAGCCACTCGCTGAGAATCTCCTTGAGATTCTTCACGCGCGGCCGGCCATCGAGACCGATCATGTTGAGATTGACGCGATAGCTGCGTTCGAGATCGGTGGTCGCGAACAGATGCGCCATCAATTGTTCGGCATCGACACGATTCGAGCGCGGCACGATCACCAGTCGCGTCGGATTTTCGTGGTCCGATTCATCGCGCAGATCTTCGACCAGCGGCAGCTTCTTGGCTCGCATCTGCTCGGCGATCTGCTCAAGGATCTTGGCCGGCGATACCTGATGTGCCAGATGCGTGACGATGATGTTGCCGTCCTCGTCGCGCTCCCAGCGCGCCCGCGCGCGGACCTGGCCGTAGCCGGTCTGGTAGATCTTCAGCAGGTCATGCGGTTCGGAAACGATTTCGCAGCCGGTCGGATAATCGGGTGCCGGCACGAATTCGCAGAGCTTTTCGATGTGCGCGTTCGGATGCTTGAGCAGATGCAGACACGCGGCAACCAGCTCGCGCAGATTGTGCGGCGGCACGTCGGTCGCCATGCCGACCGCGATGCCGGTCGTGCCGTTGACGAGAATGTTCGGCAGGCGCGCCGGCAGCAGGCGCGGTTCATCACGCGAGCCGTCGAAAGTCGGCAGCCAGTCGACCGTGCCCAGGCCCACTTCGGCGAGCAAGGTCTGCGCGTACGGCGTCAGCCGCGATTCGGTATAGCGATACGCGGCGAACGACTTCGGATCATCCTGCGAGCCCCAGTTGCCCTGCCCGTCGACCAGCGGATAGCGATAGGAGAATGGCTGCGCCATCGTCACCATCGCCTCGTAGCACGCGCTGTCGCCGTGCGGATGGTATTTGCCGATGACATCGCCGACTGTCAGCGCAGACTTGCGCGGTTTCGATGTCGCATTGATGCCGAGTTCCGACATCGCGAAAACGATGCGCCGCTGCACCGGCTTGCGGCCGTCGGCGACATGCGGCAATGCGCGGTCGAGCACCACGTACATCGAATAGTCGAGATACGCTTTCTCGGCGAACACGCGCAGCGGCACGCGCTCGCTGTCGAGGTTCTCGGTCGGGCCGGTCGTGGTCGGTGTGTCAGTCATGGGTTCCTGCCAATGGTCGTCCGGGCCTGCGCCCGGTCATGAGTTCAGATATTCGCTGTTTTCGGCATCGGCGCGCGCGCGAATCGCCGCAACGAAGGCCTTGCCATACTGTTCGAGCTTGCGGGCACCAACGCCGTTGATCTCGGCGAACGCATCGAGCGTGCGCGGTTGTCGTTCGGCCATTTCGCGCAGGCTGGCGTCGGTGAAGACCACGTATGGCGGGACATTCTGCGCGTCGGCGAGTTGCTTGCGCAGTGTCCGCAGCTGACCGAACAGCGACTCGTCCTCGGGCCGTAGTCCGATCTTCTCGGCACGCTTCTTCGCCTTGCGCGCACTCGCCGTCTCGCGCTGCGGCGGCGGCACCACCTGCACGGCGCGTTCGCCTTTCAATACCTCGCGGCTGGCGGCAGCGAGACGCAACACCGGATAGCCATCGCTGGTTTCATCAAGCAGTCCCTGATGCAGCAGCGTCCTGATCAAGGTGCGCCACTCGTCAAGCGAGCGCGCCTTGCCGATGCCATAGGTCGACAGCTGCTGGTGGCCGCGATCGACCACCTTCTGGTTTTCCGAACCCCGCAGGATGTCGATCACATGTGCACTGCCGTAGCGTTCGCCGCGCTGCGCAAGCCGCGCGACACAGGACAGCAACTGCTGCGCTTCCAGCGTCCAGTCTTCGGTGACTTTGGCTTCCAGGCAGTTGTCGCAAGCACCGCACCGCCCTTCGAACACTTCACCAAAGTAGCGCAACTGGATCGCACGGCGACATTCATTGGATTCGGCGTAGTCGACAACCTGGCGCAGTTGCTGGCGCGCGAGTCGCTGTTCCTGTTCGAGCGGTTCGCTGGTGTCCGGGTGCGTTTTCTGGGCGATCAGGAATTCAGCGGTGCGAATGTCGCCGAGTCCGAAGAACAGGATGCAGCGCGAAGGCTCACCATCGCGACCGGCGCGACCGGCCTCCTGGTAGTAGCCCTCGATCGTGCGCGGCAGATCGTAATGGGCGACCCAGCGCACATCCGGCTTGTTGATACCCATGCCAAACGCGACGGTCGCGACGATCACCTGCGCGTCGTCGCGGATGAAGCGCTCCTGATTGTCGCGCCGTGTCTCGGCGTCGAGACCCGCGTGATACGGCGCGACGCGAATCCCGTCGGCCCCGAGCTTGGCCGCAATTTCATCGACACGCTTGCGCGACAGGCAGTAAACGATGCCGGAGCCGCCATCGCGCGCCATCGACAGCAGCTGCGCATAGGTCTGCTGCGTCTTCGGCCGCACCGCGTAATACAGGTTCGGCCGGTTGAAGCTGGCGATGTGGATCGCGACATCGCGCAGATGCAATTGCGCCACGATGTCGCTGCGCACGCGCGCGGTCGCGGTTGCGGTGAAGGCAAACACCGGCACATTCGGCAACTGCTCGCGGAGACGTCCAAGCTGACGATATTCGGGACGGAAATC
>DATCXY010000326.1:0-1724 GCA_036570585.1 Solimonas sp.
GCCAAGACCATCAAGGGCTATGGCATGGGTGAGGCTGGCGAAGGCCAGAACATCACGCATCAGCAGAAGAAAATGGGTGAGGACGCGCTGCGCGCATTCCGCGACCGTTTCCGCATTCCCATCTCTGACGACAAGATCGCCGAGACGCCGTTCTACAAGCCGGCCGATGATTCGCCGGAAATCCAGTACCTGAAACAGCGTCGCGCCGAGCTTGGCGGTTCGTTGCCGATGCGCAAGCCGGTCAAGAGCACGCTGGTAATTCCCGAGCTGTCGGCGTTCGACAAGATCACCGCCGGCACCGGCGAGCGCGAAGTCAGCACGACGATGGCATTCGTGCAGCTGCTGCAGACGCTGTGCCGTGACAAGAACATCGGCAAGCTGGTGGTCCCGATCATTCCCGACGAAGGACGCACCTTCGGCATGGAAGCGATGTTCCGCTCGCTTGGCATCTATTCGATCGTCGGTCAGAAGTACAAACCGGAAGATGCCGACCAGCTCGCGTTCTACAAGGAAGACATCAAGGGCCAGATTCTCGAAGAAGGCATCACCGAAGCCGGTGCGATGTCGTCGTGGATGGCCGCCGCAACCAGCTACGCCAACCACGGCCAGCCGCTGCTGCCATTCTTCATCTTCTATTCGATGTTCGGCTTCCAGCGCGTCGGCGATCTGTGCTGGGCGGCTGGCGATCAGCGTGCACGCGGGTTCCTGCTCGGCGCGACCGCTGGCCGCACCACGCTCAACGGCGAAGGCCTGCAGCACGAAGACGGCCATTCGCATGTGATGAGTGCGACCGTGCCGAATTGCCGATCCTATGATCCGGCGTTTGGTTACGAGCTGGCGGTGATCATCCAGCACGGCCTCAAGGAAATGTACGTCGATAATCGTGACGGCTATTACTACCTGAGCGTCTACAACGAGAACTACCCGCAACCCGCGATGCCCGCCGGTGTCGAGAGCGGCATCGTCAGGGGCATGTATCTGCTGCGTTCGGAAGACAAGGCCGAAAAGGCGCATGTGCAGTTGCTCGGCTCAGGCTGCATCCTGCGCGAGGTGATCGCCGCCGCTGATTTGCTCAAGGAGGAATGGGGCGTGACCAGCGATGTCTGGAGCGTGCCGAGTTTCACCGAATTGGCGCGCGATGGTCGCGAGGTCGAGCGCTGGAACCTGCTGCATCCGACGCAGACCGCGAAGCGGAGTTATGTCGAGGAGTGTCTCGGCGGCATGACCGGCCCGGTGATCGCATCGAGCGACTGGGTTCGCGCATTCCCCGAGCAGATCCGGCCCTATGTGCCGGGCCGTTACCATGTGCTCGGGACCGACGGCTTCGGTCGCTCCGACAATCGCCCGGCGCTGCGCGATTTCTTCGAGATTGATCGACGCTGGATCGTCGTCAAGGCCCTGAAGGCGCTCGCCGAACAGAAGCTGGTGGCAACGGAGCGCGTCGCCCAGGCGATCAAGATCTACGGCATCAAGCCGGACCGGGCATCGCCCTGGACTTCGTGAGCGGAGACTGACCCATGGCCAATCAGAAAGTCACGGTGCCCGATATCGGCGACTACCACGACGTGCCGGTGATCGAACTGCTCGTGCAGAACGGCGATGCGATCGACAAGGATGCGCCGCTGCTGGTGATCGAATCGGACAAGGCGACGCTCGAAGTGCCGGCGCCGGCGTCCGGCATCGTCCGCAATCTCAAGCTCAAGGTCGGTGACAAGGTTTCACAG
>DATCXY010000327.1:0-5754 GCA_036570585.1 Solimonas sp.
ACGCATCTGCATCCAATCTGCGAGAGGCCACACCATGACCAGCAGCTCAACCGTCCAGTGGGATCCGTACAACGCCGACCTGGTCCACAACCCCTACCCGACCTACAAGCGCCTGCGCGAAGAAGCGCCGCTGTACTACAACGAAGAATTCGACTTCTACGCCCTGAGCCGTTATGCCGATGTCGAGCATGGCCTGCGCGACAAGGAGAACATGAGTTCGCATTACGGCGACATCCTCGAGTTCATCAAGGCGAAGTCACGGATGCCGGACGCGGTGTTCATCCACCAGGATCCGCCGGTGCATACGGCGTACCGCAGCCTGATGCAGCGCATCATCACGCCCAAGCGCATGCTCGGCATCGAGCAGGAAATCCGCGCCCTGTGCGCGCGCAGTCTCGATCCGCTGGTCGGCAAGGATTACTTCGACATGATCGGCAACCTCGGCGCCGAAGTGCCGATGCGCGCGATCAGCATGCTGCTCGGCATTCCCGAGAGCGATCAGGTCGCGATTCGCGAGTCGGTCGACGCGCGCATGCGCACCGAAGCCGGCAAGCCGATCGACCTCACCAAGCAGAAGGATCTGCAGACCGAGGCACTCGACAGCTTCGAGGAATACATCAAGTGGCGCGAGAAGAATCCGTCGGACGACATGATGACGGAGTTGCTCAACGCCGACTTCAAGGATCCGAGCGGTACGACGCGCAAGCTCACGCGCGATGAGATCAGCGCGATCGTCAACGTCGTGGCCGGCGCCGGCAACGAAACGACCAACCGGCTGATCGGCTGGATGGGCAAGACGCTGTCCGAGCATCCCGACCAGCGCCGTCAGATCGTCGAGAATCCGAAACTGATTCCGCAGGCGATCGAGGAACTGCTGCGCTTCGAGCCACCCGGCCCGTTCATGGCGCGCTATGTCACCAACGACATCGAGTACTACGGCCAGAAGATTCCGAAGGGTAGCGCGCTGGTCCTGATGGTCGCTTGCGCCAATCGCGACGATCGTCGCTTCACCAATGGTGACAGCTTCGATATTCATCGCGAAGCACGTCCGCACATGACCTTCGGCAACGGCATTCATGTCTGCATCGGCGCACCGCTGGCGCGTCTCGAAGGCCGCGTGGTAATGGAAGAACTGCTCAAGCGCTTCCCGGAATGGGAAATGGATTACGACAACGCGGTGCTGTCGTCGACGTCAACCGTACGCGGCTGGGATTCGCTGCCGGTCTGGGTCGGCAAGAAGCCTGCGAACGCCAAGGCCCCGGTCAAGCCGGTCGCGGCTGCGCCGGAAGCTTCGGCGCCGGTGCCGCTCGAAGGCAAATGGAACGTCGTCGTCAAAGGCCCGACCGGACCGCAGCCGGCGGTGCTGACGCTGGCAAAAGATGGCGACAGCTTCTCCGGCGAGCAGACCGGCGACGGCTCGACCTCGCAGATCCTCGACTTCAGTTACGACGGCAAGCAGATCTACTGGGTCAACAGGATCACCAAGCCGATGAAGTTGAAGGTCGAGTTCAAGGGCGAGATCAACGGCAACGTGATCACCGGCAAGGCCAAGGCCGGCTTCATGGGCTCGTATCCGTTCACGGCGACCAAGGCCTGACCGTGCCGAAGATCGTCTTCATCGAGCACAACGGCAAGGAGCACGTCGTCGACGCGACGGTCGGCAAGAGCATCATGCAGACCGCGCTCGACCACAGGGTTCCCGGCATTCTTGGCGACTGCGGCGGCGAGTGCTCCTGCGGCACCTGCCACTGCTACGTCGTCGATCCGGCGTGGCAGGAAAAGCTGCCGCCGATCGCGGAGAACGAGGAAATCATGCTGGAGGGCACGCTGCATACCGAGGCCAACAGCCGGCTCGGTTGCCAGCTCAAGGTGACACCGGAGTTCGACGGCCTGGTGCTGCGCATGCCGCACAGTCAAGTGCTCTGAGGCCGGACGACGCTGCGATAATGGGCGGGCAGGTCGCAAGATCTGCTCCGCCGTCAGCACGCGTCGCGGATCGACGCGCCGGTGCTGTGCCCCCTGCTGATTTCACATCACACCAGATATACGAGTAATTGAAGATGCCGAAGATTCTTTTCATCGAACACAATGGCACGGAGCATCTCGTCGATGCACAAGTCGGCCAGAACGTCATGCAGATCGCCACCGACAACATGCTGCCGAGCATCCTCGGCGACTGTGGCGGCGTCTGTTCATGTGCGACCTGTCACGGTTATGTCGATCCGGCATGGATCGCCAAGGTCGGCACGAAGTCCGAGGAAGAGGAAATGATGCTCGACGGCGCGCTGAATACGGAACCGACCAGCCGGCTGACCTGCCAGATCACGATGAGCGATGCGCTCGACGGTCTGATCGTGCGTTTGCCGGCCAGCCAGATCTGACATGCGCCGCCGCGCGCTGCTCAGCCTGCCGTTCGCGCTGCTCGTCGCCGGTGTCGCGGCGTCGGCGATCGCCGATGACGGCTGGAAACTCGAGAAGGACGCCGACGGCATCCGCATCGAGTCGCGGGCAGCGCCCGGCTGGAGCATTCATGAGATGCGCGGCACGGCCCGGATCGACGCGCCGCTGTCGGCCGTGGCCGCAGTCATCGACGACGTGCCGGCGATCACGAAACTCAACGATGTGGTCGCCAAGGCCGAAGTCACGCAGCGTCAGAGCGCCACACGTTATCGCGTCTATGCAGCGATGAAGATGCCGTGGCCCGTCAGCAATCGCGACATCGTCAATCAGCGCGAGATCAGGCAGGACCCGGTGACGAAGGTCGTCACCATCATCGATACGGCGTTGCCGGACGCCGAGCCACGCAAAGACTACGTGCGCATCGTCAAATCACATCAGCAATGGCGGCTGACGCCGACCGCCGATGGCCAGACCACCGTGCAGATCCAGTTGCTGTCGGACCCCGGCGGCATCCCGGCAGCCTTGATCAACGCGATGTCGGTCAGCTCTCCGTTCAACACGCTCAGCAACTTGCGCAAACTCGCCAAGCAGCCCAAGTACGCGAACGCGATGCCCGAGTTTCTCGCCCCAAGCCCGGCGGCCGCCGGGCCCTAGCGAGCACAGCGGTTCCTCCGTCCGCACATCGCGACGGAATATCGAAATATTTGAATGAGGTCGAGCGAACATGCGGATTGATCGTGCGCGACTGACGCGTGCAGCACTGCCATTCCGCTGCGAAATCGCGACCCGCTTTTCAGATCTGGACGTGATCGGCCACGTCAACAACGTCGCCGCCGCCGCGATCCTGCAGGAAGGCCGCAACCGTTTCCTGCATCACTGCGAACTGTTCAAGCTCGCGCATGCGCAACTGGTGGTGGCTTCGACGCTGATCGAATATGCCGACGATCTGTTCCATCCGGCGCCGGTCGAAGTCGGCATCGGCGTGCTGGAGATCGGCCGCAGTTCGTTGCGGCTCGGCCAGATCGCCTGGCAGGGCGATCGCATCGCCGTCTATGCCGAGATTGTCCAGGTCACGCGCGACGAACGCGGTGCCGCGCCGATGCCCGAAGTCTGGCGCAGCCGGCTCGAAGCCATGCGCGTCGCCGCAAGCTGACCGCGTGAGCGCCTCAGCGTCCGCCCATCGCGGTCCACACCGCGTCCGGCACCGAGGTGAATTCCAGATAGTGCCCGAGCGTGTCGCGCGCGTCGGCATAAATGAACTTCAGGCCACTGGAACTGTTGCCGCGATAGACGATCGGCAATTGCTGACGTTCGATTTCGGCGAGCGTCGCATCCCAGTCGAAGCTGCGCATGCAGATGTGATGAAAGCGCAGCCCCTGTTCGGGCACGGCATCGCGATACAGCTCGACCGGCCCGGAAACCGGCTCGATCAGCTCGTACTGCAATTCGCCGATCCAGATGAACGCGATCTTGTTGACGGCGATGCCACTGCCTTGCGGCGTCCACACCTCGGTCTCGGCCTGAAAGAAGCGCGCGTCCTGCACGCCGTAGCGCGTGCGGAAGATGTCGAGCGCCTGTTCGATGTCACGGGTGACGTAGGCGTTCTGGTAGTGGTTTTCGAGCAGCATTTTGATTCCCTGGAAGCAGATGAGTCGGGAATGCCGTCCATGGCGCGACAGCACTTCCCGATTGAATCCCGCCCCGGCCGTCCATGGCCGGGCACCCGCAAGAATGGATTGCCATTCAAGGCAATCCATTCTTGCTCACCCCTCGCTTTCCACCGCATAGCGCGACGAATAGCGCTCGAACATCGCGCGCACCTGCTCCGGCGTCAGGCCGTATTGCGCGAGCTTGTATTCGTGACGGCCGAATTTGTCCTGCGGGTTGTCGTTGATCCAGCTTGCCATGCTCGCTTCGGCCTCGGCCGTGTAGTCATCGCCGAGCGCTCGATAGAGCTGACGCATGGTCTCGATCGGCCGGCGCATCAGGTCGGCGTAATGCACGTCGATGACACGCTCCTCGCCGAACTTGTCGCGAAAATCCATGATGCGATTGGCGTGCTCGACGGCCTGCCACGAACAGTTCTCACCGAGCCATCTGGTATCGACGCGGCCCATGAACGCGTTGTGCGACAGCGACAGCAGACTGCAGAACGAGCCGGTCGCGGTCAGCGGATCGCGATGCGTCCACACGAAGCGCGCATCCGGGTAGACCTTGAGAATGGTTTCCAGCCAGAGGCCATGCGACGGCTGCTTGAGATTCCAGATACCCGGTGCATCGGCCTGCAGCAGTTGCAGAAAGCGCTTGTGATATTCGTAGGTCGACGTCAGGTCGGCCTGCTGGAACAGCCAGTCACGATAATTCGGCAGCACGCCACGCGATTCCCACATCAAGGCCTTGAAGTCGGCATTGATGAAGAACATGCATTCGTTCGGATAGATCGCCGAATTGCGGTAGTACTTGCCCATCTCCGGCCGCGCCGCCAGCATCGCCTTTTCCTGCGCGAGTCGGGCCACTGCGCGCGGATCGCTGCGCAGCGTCGCCGTGGCCGGCGGCGGCACCGGGTCGTCGATCTCCCAGGTCAGCGGCGAGCGGCGATGCGGATCGGCCGCCAGCAGATTGCTGAGCAGAGTGGTGCCGGTGCGCGGCACGCCGAACACGAACACCGGACGTTCGACCGGACGCTGCAGCAATTCGGGGCGCCCGGCGAGATAGTCGGTCACTTGCAGCCGCGTCGACAGCGCGCCGACGACGCTGCCGATCAATCGCTGCATGCCGGCTTCGGTGTACTCGCAGGCATTGACGTCCCGCAAAAACACATCGAGCCCTTCGCGATGGCTGTCGCTGTCGAAATGTTCGAGGCGCGTGGCCGCACGCGCCTGCTCGATCAGTTGTTCGGCCACCAGTTTCTGCGCCATCTGTTTATGCTCTTGCACTTGCGGCCGACCGGCGTCGACCTTCGGGATTTGGATCATCAACCGATGCAAACGCACCGGCAATGCCATTTGCAGACGAAGACAGGACACAATGTCGCGGTCGGGCCGCGACCCGCCAAGTTGACCAGGGAATATTTCCGCCGTTGCCGATGAAAAAGAGCGCCCCAAGCAAAACCCGTACCCGTAATCCCGAGCAGACCCGTGCCAAGCTGCTGCAGGCCACGATCGACCTGCTCGCCGACAAGGGGGCCGATGCATTGTCGCTGAAGGAGGCCGCGCGCATCGCCAAGGTCAGTCGCGGCGTCGCCTACCAGCATTTTCAGGATCGCGATCATCTGCTGCGCGAAGCCAAGGCCTGGCTGTCGGACCGCCTGATCGATTCGCTCGGCGGCGAACGCAGTCCCGAGTCGACGCTGGA
>DATCXY010000328.1:0-2203 GCA_036570585.1 Solimonas sp.
GTGCGAGCATGGCGTCGGCAACCTTGACGAAGCCCGAGATATTGGCGCCATCGACGTAGTTGATGCTGCCGTCAGGCCGCTTGCCGTGGCGCACGCAGTTTTCGTGAATGTCCTTCATGATCTCGCGCAGACGCTCGTCGACTTCGGCATGCGGCCACGACAGGCGCAGCGAGTTCTGCGTCATTTCGAGGCCAGAGGTGGCGACGCCACCGGCATTGCTGGCCTTGCCCGGCGCGTACAGCACGCCGGATTCGAGGAAGACATCGACTGCTTCCAGCGTGCTCGGCATGTTCGCGCCTTCGGCCACGCACTTGACCTTGTTGGCAACGAGCTGGCGTGCGTCGTGGTCGTCGAGTTCGTTCTGCGTGGCGCAAGGCAGGGCGATGTCGGCGGGTACCCCCCAGGGCCGCTGGCCGGTGAGGAACTGCAGCTTGTGCCGGGTCGCAAACACCGACAGACGGCCGCGCTGCTCGTTCTTCCACTCCATCAGCGCGGCGAGTTGCGCGTCGCTGAGACCTTGTTCGACGACCAGGGTGCCTTCCGAATCCGACAGGGTCACGACACGTGCGCCGAGCTCCATCGACTTGACCGCCGCGTACTGCGCGACGTTGCCGGAGCCGGAGATCGAGACGCGCGCGTCGGGGAAGCCCATGCCGTGGCGTTCCAGCATTTCCTGTGCAAAGTAGACCGTGCCGTAACCGGTGGCCTCGGGGCGCATCAGGCTGCCGCCGAACGCCAGACCCTTGCCGGTGAAGACGCAGGACGCATTGTTCGACAGCTTCTTCATCATGCCGGCCATGTAGCCGACTTCACGCGCGCCGACGCCGATGTCGCCGGCCGGCACGTCCGTGTTGCTGCCGAGGTGACGATGCAGTTCGATCATCAATGCCTGGCAGAAGCGCATCACTTCGTTGTCGCTCTTGCCTTTCGGGTCGAAGTCCGAACCGCCTTTGCCGCCGCCCATCGGCAGCGTCGTCAGCGCATTTTTCAGCGTCTGCTCGAAGCCGAGAAACTTGAGGATCGACAGGTTCACTGATGGGTGAAAGCGCATGCCGCCCTTGAACGGTCCAATCGCGCTGTTGTGTTGCACTCGCCAGGCGCGATTGACCTGTGGCTGGTTCCGGTCGTCGATCCAGGCGACGCGAAACTGGATCACGCGCTCGGGTTCAACCAAGCGTTCGAGCAGTGCTTCCTCGCCATAGCGCGGATTGGCCTGCACGAACGGCCACAGGCTGTGCATGACCTCTTTGACGGCTTGCAGGAATTCCGGCTGATGGGGGTCGCGGACCTGCACGGCCGAGACGAATGCGTCCGCAGTCGTGTATCTCAATGGTGTCCTCACAACAAAGCGCAGGACGACCGGCGGACGCCCAAACGAGGGAAAGAAAGGTTGAACGATTGTGGTGCGATGACGCACCGAGAGTGCGCATTATAAAACAGCTAACGCACCATCATGGAGCTTTCCCCTGCGTTTCGTTTAACTTTCAAGAAGCTGACGCGGGGATGTCGCAACGATAATCGATCGTTAATGGTGCGTGATCGGAAAATCGCGAATCTTTCCAGACCGCGGCGGCCTTCACCTGGTCGCGTAGATTCGGTGTGATCAGCTGGTAATCGATCCGCCATCCGACATTGTTCGCCCAGGCTTGACCGCGATTGCTCCACCAGGTGTAGGCCTCGCCTTCGCTGGTCGGATGCAATTGCCGGTACGCGTCGATCCAGCCGTCGCTGGCTGATTCGACGCCGAGCACCGCGTCGAGCCAGGCGCGCTCATGCGGCAGGAAACCGGAGTTCTTCTGATTTGAACGCCAGTTTTTCAGGTCGATATTGCGGTGCGCGATGTTCCAGTCGCCGACCACGACGTAGCGACGGCCGGATGCAAGCCATTGGCGCAGCACCGGCTGGAAGAATGCGAGGAAGCGATCCTTGCTGGCCTGACGTTCCGGGCCTGACGAGCCGGACGGCAGGTACAGCGAGACGATCGACAGATCGCCGTAGCGCAGTTCCAGGTAACGACCTTCATCGTCGAATTCGGCGACGCCGAGCCTGTCGAGAACGGCGTCCGGCTTTTGCTTTGCGAAGATCGCGACGCCGGCATAGCCCTTCTTCTGTGCGCAACTGAAGTGGGCATGCCAGCCGGCAGGCGAGAAGGTTTCGTCCCCTTCGAGATCGTTCAGTTGTGCCTTGACCTCCTGAATGCACA
>DATCXY010000329.1:0-1627 GCA_036570585.1 Solimonas sp.
TTTCCTCCAGCCGGTAGACGGTGCCCAGCGCCATGCCGTGTGACGGAATGATCACGCGCGGGTTCAGCGCGATCAGTCGTTCCAGCGTCGCGAAATACTTGCGCATGTCGCCCTCGGGCTTGGCGATGACGACCGTGCCGATGCCCTGAATCAGATCGCCGACGATGCACCAGGCGAGATCATCCGGCATCAGCGCCAGCTGGCCTTCATCGTGGCCGGGGACTTCGTAGACTTTCACCGGGCGCCCCAGCCAACGGCAGATCACATCGCCTTCGCGATAGTGATGGACGGCCAGACCCTGAAAATAATCCATGCCCTTCTTCGCGAACAGGCGCTGCTGGGTGTCTTCCGACATGCCGATCGGGACGCCGAGCCGGCGCGCGATATCCGGCGCGCGCTCGTGATGGTCCGGATGATGATGGGTCAGGAACACCTCGTGGATGCCGAAGCGATCGACCAGGCTGCACAGCCTGTCCATCTCCTCGTCATCGGCCGGCGATGGATCGACGAGGATGCGATGCGACTGCGAGTCACCGAGCAGAAAACAGTTGGTGTGTTCGGCCGGCGGGATCGTGTTCGAGCGCACCAGGATATTGCGAACGCCCTGGACCGCTTCGATCAATGGCAGCTCGAAAGTGAAGCGCTTGGCGAAATCGAGGCCTGGCACGTCGTCGGTACCGAGATCGGCGGCGAAGGCTTCGATCACCGTGAAGGTAGGCGGCGCCAGCAATAGCTGGCCGTCGCGAAAGCGCGCCAGCCACTGCGCCGGCGTTGCCCATTCGGCGGAACGGATTTCGTGCGGATCGACCTTGCATTCCGGTTTGCGCGATAGCTCGATCGCGAAGAAATGCGTGTTGAAACGCACCGGCAGCTTCTGCGGCGTCAGCGCGATGCCGAGCGGACGGATGCGTACGTCCGGTTCCTGCGACAGATCGACCGACAATTCTTCGATGATCTCGCGCAGCAGGCTGCGCAGCAGTCGTGGCTCGAAGCCGCCGCAGAATGCGGGCAGGGCGATGCCTTCGCTGTCCGCCGCATCGATCTTGCCGCCGGGAAACGCGTGGTAGCCGGGGAACGCGCTGAGGAACGGCTGGCGTTGCACCATCAGCAATTCACCGTCACACAGCAGTACCGCGGTGACGGCATCGACAATCTTGCTCATTACACATCCGGTTCCAGATCGATGGCTCATTATCGCGCGTCATCCGGCTGAGCTGTTGAGCCGCTTTGACGCGCGCGGCTCGCAGCGGCGAGGATGCGCGCCTGATGTACCTCTCACGCTGGTCGCGACACCTCGTTCGCGATGGAAACCATGACTGCGCAACCGATCGAACAGGCCGCCATCGACGCCGGCACCGATATTCCCGAAATCGTGGCTCCGGCGGCACGGCGCAAGCTCGGCGCGCTGCGCAGCCTCGGTCCGTTCCTGAAGCGCTATCGCTGGCGACTGCTGATCGCGCTGGTGATGCTGCTGGTCAGCTCCGGCGCGTTTCTGAGCGTGCCGCTGGCGTTTCGCGGTCTGATCGATCATGGCTTCGTCGCCGGCAGCCAGATGCAGGGACACTTCCTGTTGCTGTTCGGCATCGCTGTCGCCTGGGGCTGCGCCAGCGCCGGCCGCTTCTATCAG
>DATCXY010000330.1:0-5742 GCA_036570585.1 Solimonas sp.
CGCAGCCGTACTTGGTGCCGGTCAGGCCGAGGTGATCACGCAGCACCCACAACAGCGGCGTCGACGGATCGACATCGACCATCTGCTGCTTGCCGTTGACGCGTAGAGAGAACTTGGACATGGCGGGCTCCACAATTTCCGGGATGTATGACGTGGCCGAATCAACCGCCGCTCGCGCCGACGGCGGCGTCGGATGGCTTGCGGCTGCCGAGAGCTTCGCGCGCGCCGGCGCGGATGTACGCGTAAATCTGACGGACCTGCTTGTTGGACATCGCCTGGAAGCCCGGCATGCCCTGTGACATCAGGCTGCCATCCTTGAGCACGGCCCTGAAGCTCTGCATGTGCAGGGCAATCGGCGATTCGCGCAGATCGGGTCCGGGCGCGCCTGGCGAGCTCAGGCGAATGCCGTGGCAGGCGCTGCACATCATCGTGTAACCGTCACGACCGGGAGCGATGTCGGCCTCGTCGATTTCGATCGACGGATCGTCAAGCGCGTGCACCGTCATGTCGCGCGGCGGCGAGGGCGCGAGCCTGGCCTTGCCGCCGAGTTCAAACGTCAGCAGGCGACGCGGCTGTGCATTGAACTTCCAGCCGACATTGAGCATGTCGCTGGTGACCGCGGCCGAGCCGCCGTAGCCCACCAACACCGACACGTACTGTTTTCCGCCACTGGAAAAACTCATCGGGCCGCCGAGAATGCCGAGTCCGGCATTGAACTGCCACAGCTGTTTGCCAGATTCGGCATCGTACGCGGTGAAGTAGCCATCGGCGGTGCCCTGGAATACCAGATTGCCGGCGGTCGACAGCACGCCGCCGTTCCACAGAAAGTCATGATGGACTTTCCAGCGCGGCTTCTGCGCGACCGGATCCCAGGCCAGCAAGGCGCCGGTGTTGTCATCCGGCTCTTCGCGCACGTGATAGAGCGTCAGGCCGTTGAACGAGAATGCGCCGGGCTCCGGCGTGCCGCCTTTGACGTAACGCGAGCCGAGCTGCTGATACGGAATGTAGACCAGGCCGGTGCGTGGGCTGTACGACATCGGCTGAAAGTTATGCGCGCCGAGCGAGCCGGGGAAGATCGTCACTTCGCCGGTTTCGTAACGCAGGTTCGGGGCTTCCACCGGGCGACCGGTTTTCAGATCGATGTGATCAGCCCAGGTCACCTTGCCGATCTTCTCGGCCGAGATCAGTTCGCCGGTCTCGCGGTCGAGCACGTAGAAGAAGCCGTTGGTTGGCGCCTGCATCAGTACCTTGCGCGGCTTGCCGCCGATCTTCAGCGTGGCGGCGATCATGTTGGCCGTGCATTTGTAATCCCAGGCCTCGCGCGGATTGGTCTGGTAGTGCCAGACGTATTGGCCGGTATCGGCATCGAGTGCAACGATCGACGAAAGATACAGATTGTCGCCGTCGCCCGGGCTGCGCCGGTTGACATCGTAAGGACCGCCGTTGCCGACACCGATGTAGATCTGATTGAGTTCCGGATCGAAGGTGATGCCGTTCCAGACGGTACCGCCGGTGCCGGTCTTCCAGTACTTGCCGCTCCAGGTGGCGGCGGCGCGCTCCATCGCCGGATCGCCCTGGTTCTGTTCCGGGCTGCCCGGCACCGTGAAGAAGCGCCAGAGCTGTTTGCCGGTGACCTGATCGTAGGCGGTGACGAAGCCGCGTGCGCCGAAGTCGGCGCCGGAATTGCCGATGATGACCTTGCCGGCGAACACGCGCGGCGCGCCGGTGCTGACATTGAACATTTCCGGCGGAATGGTCTCGGTGACCCATTGCACCGCGCCGCTTTTGGCGTCGAGCGCGATCAGGCGACCGTCCAGCGCGGCAACGAAGACGCGACCATTGGCGTACGCGGCGCCGCGATTGACCGGCAGACCGAAGCCCATCTTGGCTGGATGCACCTTCCACGTCTGCGGATCGTATTTCCACAGCAATTTGCCGGACGCGGCATCGACCGCATACACGCCGGCATAACTGCCGGTGAAGTAGATGACGCCATCGACGGCCAGCGGCGTGGCTTCCAGCGTGCGCTCGCCCGGAAGGTCCATCGCCCAGGCCAGGCCGAGTTTGCCGATGTTGCGGGTATTGATGCGGTCGAGCGGGCTGTAATTGCTTTCATCAAGCGCGCCGCCGGGATTGGGCCAGTTGACGGTCGGTGGCGTGGCCGCGTGTGCGGCGGCAGAAAGAACCAGCGATGGCAGCAACAGCAGGCCGAGGCGAAACAGCGATTTGAACTTTTTCATGAATTCGTTTCCAGGTCTGGAATGGGCGATGCGCAGATGAAAGGTCACACCGGCGCCGACGCGCCCACGCGTTGCGCCGCAAGCTGGCGCAGTTCCACGGTCTTGACCTTGCCGTTGCCGGTGACCGGCACTTCGTCCTCGCGCAGGATCAGCACGCGCCGCGGAATCTTGTAGCTGGCCATGCGCTCCTTCAGGAACGCGCGGATCGCCGCTTCATCGAGCGCGACGCCGGCTTGCGGGACGACGCAGCTCACGACCATTTCGCTCAAGGTGTCGTGCGGCACGCCGACGGTCTGTGCACGACGGATGCCGGGATACATCGCGAGCACGTCGTCGATCTCCAGCGGCGAGACATTGGCGCCGCCGGTCTTGATGATCTCGGTCAGACGGCCTTGCCAGAACAGGTGACCGTCGTCGTCGACATAGCCGCCGTCACCGGTGTGGAAATAGCCGTCGTCGTCGAAGGTCTCCTCGGCCGTCTTGCCGATGTAGCCCTGCATCAGCGTCGGGCCCTTGATGCAGACTTCGCCGCGCTGGCCGCGCGGCACCACGGCGCCGGTTTCGACATCGACGATCTTCAGCAGATTGCCGGGCAGGGGTACGCCGAAACTGCCAGCCTTTTCCTGCGTCGAGCTGTCGGCGGCGTTGGACGTGTTGATCGTCATCGTCTCGGTTGCGCCATAGGCCATCGGCACGGTCCAGTCGGCGCTTACCGTCGGATGCACCCGCAGCATTTCGCCGCTCGTGATGTAGCGCAGACTGCCAAGATCGACGGACTGCCAGTTCGGCGCTGCCAGCAGGCGGGCCCATTGATGAACGCGGCCGGACAGGAAATTCACGCGCTCGACTTCGATCAGCTTCAATGCCAGTTCCGGCTCGAAATACGGCTGCAGCACGATCGCCCCGCCGGTCGAAAGCGCGAGACCGACGGTCATCGAAATGTTGCCGGACCAGAAGAAGCCGTTGCCGGTCCAGCTGCGTATCGTGCCCTCGACTTTCATGATGCGTGGATAGCGCCACCACTGCAGCGCGAACGCGCGCTGCGAGTGCAGGATGCCCTTGGGCAGACTGGTGGTACCGGACGAAAAGAACAGCCCGCCGGCGCTGGCGGCGGTGACGCTGGCCGTGCGCGCATCGACCACGGCATCGGCAACACCGCGGCCACGGGCGAGAAAATCGTTCCACGATTCGAGGCCGGCGGCGTTGGTGGGATCGTCGCTGCTGTCCTCGGCGACCGCCGGCAGGCGAACCAGATGACGCAGAAATGGGAATCGGGAAGACTGCAGCTGTCCTGGCGCCACGCGATGGATCTGCGGTTCGAGCTCGGCGAGCATCGCGCCGAAATCCCTTTTCAATATCCGGCCATCGAACAACACGAACGACACGCCGGATGCGGCAAGCAGATAGTCCATCTCGTTCGTCGTCGAGAAGGTGCTCAGACCCACCGACACGCCGCCGGCAAGCGCCGTGCCGAACACCGCCGACAGATATTCCGGACGGTTGGTCATCAGGATGCCGACACGGCCGTCCTTGTCGAGGCCGCTGGCAATCAGGGCCTTGGCGACCTCCATCGATTTCTGCCACAGCGTCGTGTACGACCAGCGCGCTATGCCGTCCGGCGTGTGCATGACCAGCGCTTCGCGGTCGGCGTAGCGCGCCGTTACATCGCGCAGATAACCGGGGATCGTCAGCGCGCCGAGGCCGGGTTCGTCTTCGAGAGGGATGCCGCGGACGATCGACATCGGTGGTGAAGAAACGGCGCTGCTGCTCATGATGATTCTCGATGCGTGCTTCAGTACGGAACCTGGACTTCGGCCTTGCCGGCAAGAATGATCTCGCCACTCTGCGTGCTCATCTTCACCTGCAGCTTCAGCACCGGCATGCCGTACGGCGACATCTCGATCTTGTCGATGATTTCACCATCGACATAGGTCACGTCACGCTCGAACGCCGGGCTGCGGAATTGTGTGGCGGAGTGCCAGATAAAGCCGTCGTGACCTGCCCAGTAGCCGAGGTAGTCATGGAACCAGGCGTTCATCGACGAGCCGTAGCCGTAGGCGCCGCCCATGCCGACCTTCTCGGCCTTCTCGGAGTGGATGTGCCCGCTGGACGGCCCGTAATACAGGCCGTCCTTCTGACGCGGGTCGATCTTGCTGGCATCGTAGTCATAGGTCATGTCCTTGGCGAAGCCGGCATCTTCCTTGGCCGGGTCATGGACGCCATCCGGTGCGTTCCAGCGCCGGGTGCCCCAGATGTTCTGCCGGTGCGCGCGATATTCGAGCGCGAAGCTGACCAGCGTATGCGGGCCGATCACGCGTCGCGGCAGCTTGTCGCCGACCTTGACCGCGTCGTAGTGCGGGGAGCGGCCTTCGCGATTCGACAGGATCCACGCCATGCGGATGCGTTCGACTTCCTGCAGTTCGGCCTTGGTCCATTGCTTGGGCTGGCGATGGACCTTGTCGTACATGCCGCGCTTGCGCGCTTCTTCGATGAGATAACGGATCGCCGTCGCACGTTCCTTGGCGACCGGCGCGCCATGCTGGTTGCGATGCACCGTGTCACCGCGCGTGAACACCGTCGGCCCGGCAAACTTGGTATCCGCGACCTTGTAGCCATCGAAGCGGCGTTCCTGGACGAGCTTGTCGCCGGGCCGCACGCCGGGACCGTAGAACCACCATTCCTCGCCGCCGAAGATCAGATGCGAATCCGGGATCTTGCCGATGCAGGCGGGATGGCAGCCATGGCCATAGTCCATGGCGACCATGAACGATTGCGGAGCAACGATGCCGCCAAATCTGGATTTGCGCGCGAACTCCTCATCCCAATGAATGGGATTCGGATAGTCCATCGCCTGTACCCAGCGACGAATGTCGGTCTCGTTGCACGGATTCCAGAATTCGTTGTAGATGACGCGCTTGCCGACCCACCTGTCGAGGTCGCTCAGATCGAGTGTTGTGGTGCTTTCGTTTGCAGAATTACCCGACATTGGAAAATCGTCCGATTTTGGAATAGTGATTCAGTGGGCTGGAAACTTTGGCCGCAGACGGCACTTTCGAACTCAGCCGCCGCCAAAGGTGTACCGCAGGCGGCCACCGAACATGCGCGGTTGTCCCAGCTGGCGCGAGTCGAAACCCAGCGCGTTGTAAGTGCCCGAAATATAGGTGACGTAATGCTTGTCGAGAATGTTGGTGCCGAACACCGAGAAATCCAGCGGGAGGTTGAAAATGCCGGTCCAGTTCAGATTGAGATTGAGCAGGGAGTAGTTGTCGAGGATGGCGTATGGCGATGAGCTCGTCGCCGTGGCGCGCTGTTTGCCGACATACACATAAGTCGCGCCAAACTCGACGGCGCCGATTTCCGAAGGCAGGGGCAGCAGATAGTTGAGCGACGTGACGACGTTGTGGTCCGGCGCAAATGGCAGCGAATCACCGGCGTCGGCGATCGGCGCATAGGCCAGCCCCGCGATCGGGCCGGCCGCAGCGGTGACTTCCGCCTTGTGGTC
>DATCXY010000331.1:0-1966 GCA_036570585.1 Solimonas sp.
GTCGTTAAATGCCACGGCAATCGCCGCGGGAGTCGGTTCGAATAATTCTCTCTGTTGAAAACGCGCGCCTGTGCGCGCCAGACAGGCGATATCGTTCGCAGATTCAAGGGCCCGGCCCGCTTCTCCGACCCAAGCGTCGGCACTGCGACCCTGCGCCTATCGCCATTGCCGAATCCCTCGAATGCTGGCGAGGTTCCTGCACCGGCCCATATCGTGAACTGCTCTCACCTGCACGTATCGATGCGTTGTGCCGTTATTCGAAATACTCGCCTGGCGATCTGCCCGAACACGTCGAGGCGAGTGCCTTCAGTATTGGCACAAGCACCCATCATCGACGTGCAAGGCGTTGTTGCCGAAACCGAGACGGGGGCATTTCGGCCCGTTCATTTTTGAAGACGGGCACGACGTGGGCACTAGATGGGCATCGCGCCTATCGCAACCCCGGATAGGGCTTCAGGAAGCCCGACGTCTGACCGGCACGCAACGTGGTCCGGCAGTCCACGTAGGGAAAAAGACAAAGCCCCCGGAACCTTGCGATTCCGAGGGCTGTTCTTTTTATACTGGTGGACGATGAGGGGTTCGAACCCCCGACCCCCGCCGTGTGAAGGCGATGCTCTACCGCTGAGCTAATCGTCCGAGGGGGCGGAATGATAGTCAGCGCCCAAGACAGCGTCAATCGCCACAGTGACCACGATTGAGCCGGGACGCATTCGCCGCTAGGCTGCGCGTCCGTTTGCCCTGCCAAGGACTTTTCGATGAGTGCCGTGCGCCCGCTGATGCTGGCCATTCAGAATCGTGATCTCGTCGCTGCACAGGCGGCGCTGGAACGCGATGCATCGCAGGCCACCGATCCGCTGCCCGGCGGGCTGTCGCCGCTGCTGTTCGCGCTTTATAACGGCGCACCGGACATCGCCGCTGTGCTCGCCGGCTTCCGGCCGCTCGATCTGTTTGAAGCAGCGGCCTCGGATGACGCGCGCCGTGTCGCCGAACTGGTGTTCGCCGATCCTGCCGCGCTGCAGTCGTACAGCGTCGATGGCTGGACGCCGCTGCATCTCGCCGCGTTTCTCGGCGCAAAGCACGCGACGTTGGTACTGATCGGTCTGGGCGCGTCGCTCGACGCCAAATCAACCAATCCGATGGCCAACACGCCGATGCATGCGGCAATTGCCGGTGCAGCGGGCGAGAGCCTCGCACCGCTGCTGATCGCGCTGGGTGCCGATGTCCATCATGTTGGCGGCACTGAGGTCACCGCGCTGCATCTGGCCGCCTCACGCGGCTTCGACGGTCTGGTCAAACTGCTGCTGGCACGCGGCGTCGATCGCAACGTGCGCACCGAAGATGGCAATACCGCCGCCGAGATCGCACGCGAACGCGGCCACCTCGGCACCGCGGCGCTGCTCGAACTTGCCGAACACTAAGCGCGCGACAGTGCTCGATCCGGCTGCACGCGACGAAGTCTTCATGCGCCATGCGCTGCTGCTGGCAAATCGTGCGCGGCATGCCGGGGAAGTGCCGGTCGGGGCACTCGTCGTTCGCGGCGATCGCATCGTCGGCGAAGGCTGGAACCAGCCGATCGGCATGCGTGATCCGAGTGCGCACGCTGAAATGCTGGCGATGCGCGCGGCGGCGCAGACCCTTGGCAATTACCGGCTCACTGATACGACGCTGTACGTGACGCTCGAACCCTGCGTGATGTGCGCCGGCGCCATCATCCACGCGCGCATCGGCCGTCTGGTATTCGGCGCGTTCGATCCGAAGGCCGGCGCCGTGTCGTCGCTCTATGACGTCATTGCGCAACCTCGCCTGAACCATCGACCAGATTGGCAGGGCGGCCTGCTCGAACGTGATTGTGGCGAGCTGCTGCGCAGCTTCTTTCGCGAGCGCCGGGCCGTCACGCGCCGCGCGTCAAAGTGCGTTCACTGAACGTGCGCGTGTCGACGGCGAAGATAGTCCGCCAATACCACTG
>DATCXY010000332.1:0-2924 GCA_036570585.1 Solimonas sp.
TTCGTCGTGCCGCTGGAAACCCAGCACGACGATCCGCTCGCACGGCTGCGCGTCGTGCGTGCCGTCACACAGCGCACCAAGGAACAGCTCAAGAGTCTGTCGTCGGAAGCGCTCGGCCAGTTCACGCTGCTGGGCCTGTCGCCGCTGATTCTCGGCCAGCTCGGCCGCGTGCTCTCGCATCTGCCGCCGATCTTCAATCTGGTCGTGTCCAATGTCGTTGCGTCGAAGGAGCTGCTGTATCTGAATGGCGCCGAGCTGGAGGCGATGTATCCGATCTCGGTGCTGTTCGACGGCTACGCGCTCAACGTCACCATCGTCGGCTATCACGATCGTCTCGCGATCGGCTTCACCGGATGCCGCGACGCGTTGCCATCGCTGCAGCGGCTGGCGATGTACTCGGTCGAATCTCTCGAAGAACTCGAACATGCCATCGGCACCCGACCGCGTGCGCCGCAGCCTGCGAGCCCGAAGCGGGCGGAGCCCAAGCGGCTGGCGAAGCCAACCGCGAAAAAGTCCACCGCGAAGAAACCGGCGGCGAGGAAGGCCGGAGCAAGGGTCGGCGCGAAGAAGAAGCATTAGTGCCGTGACGCGATCACGGCGCGGCGGTCGCCGTGAGATGGCCGGATTCAGACATTGCCGGAATGCAGTGGCGATTAAACTTGGCGCCGCGCTTTGACGACATGGATGACGGGCTTCGCCGATGAACGACCGTGCAGTTGATGATCTCCGCCCTGCCGTGCGGCCTGCGGCCGTGATCGACGTGACGCGACGGCAAGCGGAGGTTCTGGGCGGCGGACCGCGCATCGGTCCGATGCCGGTCGAAGCATTGAATGGGGACCTGCTGGCCATCATCGAGCGGATGATCGAAGTCAACGATGCATTGCAGTCGCGCGAGAAATCGATGCTGACCGAACTGATGTCGGATCAGGCGTCGGCTGACGAGATGGCGGCGCGCGTCGCCAATCTGCCGGAGATCGTGCGCACGATGCTGCGCCATCCGGAACTGTTCGCGCGCCAGACCGACGTCGGCATCCAACTGCTCGCCCGCGGCGCACTGACGCCACGTGATCGCGAACTCGCGGTGCTGCGCATCGGCTGGCTGTGCCAGGCGCCATATGAATTCGGCGAGCATGTGTACGTCGCCAAGAGTGTCGGCATCAGCAGCGACGAGATCGAGCGCATCACGCAGGGCTCGGGGGCGCCGGACTGGAATGAGCATGAGCGGGCGGTGCTGAAAGCGGTCGAGGAGCTGCATGCCGACGCGATGATTTCAGACGCGACCTGGGCAGTGTAGGCGAAGCAGCTCGACGAGCGTCAGCTGATCGAACTGCCGATCGTCGTCGGCCAGTACCAGACCGTCGCGTATTACCAGAACGCGCTGCGCCTGCGCCTGCACGAAGGCAATCTCGGCCTCGACGCGCGCTAGGTCCGCGCGTCACGCACCGGGCGAGATCGGCTGCAGCAGAATCCACAGTCCGGCGATCGTGAACAGCATCATCAGGATCAGCATCGGCAACTGACTGGCGATCGCACGAGCGCGGCTCGGGAACAGGCGCAGTGCTTCGACATGCGCGATGTAGACGCTGACGATGTGACCGAACAGGATCAGGCCGACCTGCGTATGCCAGACCATGCTCATCGACGGCAGGATCGGCGCGCGCAGCAGCCCCGCAGTGCCGAACAGATTCCAGCCCCAGCCGAACGGGTCCGACAGCAGGCTGATGATCTTCACGCCCTGCGTGAACATCAGCGTGTAGTAGTGCGTGATGTTGTAGACCAGCACGATCGGCAACAGCGAGAACGCAAATGCGAGCGCCAGTTGATGCAGGCTGAGACGGCTGCGCGTGACGAACTTCGCGAGCGCGACGAAGCCCAGATAAACGGCGAGGTAGATGAACGGCGACAGCAGCATCCACACCGATTCGTACAGCAGATACCAGGGCCGCAGCTGCACGAAGGCATAAATGGGTGGCTTGCCGAGCAGCGGCGTGAGCAGGCCGGTCTGATCCGCCCAGAACAACTTGAACCATGGGATCGTCGCGCGCAGACCGTCGAACGCTGTCGATGACAGCATGAACAGCACGAACACCAGCAGGCTCAGATGTTCGGCGCGCTGTTGCAGCAGACCGCTGAATGGCGCACGCAGCAAAACGCGGACATTCTCGCCACGCGTTGCCGGCCGATAGTCGAACACGCCGATGCGCGCGACCTGGCGCATGAACACGGCGAGAAAATCGCAGTAGCGAAACCATGCATCGCGGCCGATCAGCCAGACGCCAATCAGACTGATCGCCGTCCACGCCAGCAGCAGTTTCGATAGCAGCGCCGGCGTCGTATGCGCGAATAGCTCGACCCAGATCAGCATCATGTAGAAGCCGAGCGCCGGCCAGTACGCGAGCTTGGCCGGATAGCGCAGGCGTCCGCGCGCATAGGCCGGCCACACGCGGCCGATGCCGCGCGCGATCAGCTGCAACGGATTGAGCAGTGCATAAAGATCGCCGAGCAATGCACTGAGATAACTGAAGCCGAGCAGGAACAGCACCCAGAAACAGGTCATGTTGATGTTGCGATACGGATCGCGGCTGCCGAACAGTCCGGTGACGATGCAGAGCAGCAACACGAACACGCTCAAGCCCTGCAACACCGGGATCACGCGGCGCAGCGGGCGCAGGCGTGAGGTCACATCGCGTGGCGGCCGGTCGGTCTGCGCATGACCGGCGCTGACGAAGTAGCCGAACACGAGGAACGACAGCAGCAGCGCCGCGGTCGCGCCGTACGCATACATCCAGAACGGCACCGGCAGGTTGTAGATGCGACCGAACGAATGCGCGTGTGCGGCGCTTGGCAGCAGCGCCAGGAGCAGGCCGACGCCGAAGACCCGGCGCCGTGTCGGTGCGTGCGCTTGCATCATGGCAAATCAGATC
>DATCXY010000333.1:0-5073 GCA_036570585.1 Solimonas sp.
CAGACCGCGGCGGCACCAAGTGCCGACGTGCTCAAGGTCTTGTACGACGCCGAGAAGCAGGGGCGCTTCACGACCGCCGAAGAGCGCAAGGCGCGCCACATCCTGATCAAGTTCGGTGCCGACAAGTCTGCGGCGAAGAAGAAGGCCAAAGACATCGAAACGCAGCTCAAGGGAGGTGCTGATTTTGCGGCGCTTGCCAAGGCCGATTCCGACGACACCGGCTCGAAGCTCAAGGGCGGTGAACTGGGCTGGCTGAAGCGTGGCCAGATGCCGGAAAGTTTCGAGAAGGAATTATGGGATCTGAAGTCGGGCGAGATCAGCGATCCGGTCGAGACCGAGTTCGGCTGGCATGTGATCCAGGTCGAAGAGATCAAGCCGGGCACGGTCAAGCCGTTCGACGATGCGTCGGTTCAGAGCGAGCTGACCGAGCTTTATCAGAACCGCGAGAAGCAGAAGCACTTCGAGGAATTCAGCGACAAGCTTGACCAGCTGGCGTTCGAGAACCCGGCGTCGCTCGATCCGGTCGCCGAAGCGCTCGGCCTGAAGGTGCAGACCACCGACTGGTTCACGCGCGCTGGCGGTGATGGGCTGGCCGCCAACGACGCGGTCAAGGAAGCGGCGTTCTCGCAGGAAGTGCTGAAGGATGGCGAGAACAGCAAGCCGATCGCGGTCAGCGCCAGCGAGCTGGTCGTGATCCGCAAGGCCCAATACGAGGCACCGCGTCAGCGCAGTTTTGATGAAGTGTCGGCCGATGTCCGCAAGGCGCTGGAGATTGAACAGGCCAAGCTCAAGGTGCAGGCTGATGCCAAGGCGCTGTTGGCGGCGGTCAAGGGTGGTCAGTCGCTGGCCGATGCGGCGACCGCCGCGCACGCCGAGTTCAAGGATCTCGGTGCGTTGCGTCGCGACAACAGCACGGAAGATGCCGCGCTGCTCGATGCGGCGTTCAAGCTGCCGCATCCGAAGGACGACAAGCCGCGCTATGGCGAAGCCACGCTCAGCGACGGCAATATCGCGGTGCTGGCATTGAACAAGATCGATCTGCCACCGGCCGATTCGATTCCGCCGAGCGCGACGGCGCAGTTCGATCAGCTCGCCGCAGGCCTGGAATTCCAGGCTTATCGCGACCGTATCGGCGACAAGATCAAGGTCAAGATCATCAATCCGCCGCAGGCCCAGGAGTCGGGCTCGCCGGACGAGTGATCCGCGGCGCGGATTGCGCGCATGGAAAAAGGCCGCTCAGGATGTTGGAACCCCGAGCGGCCTTTTTTGATGCCGGCGTGAAGCGCCAGTATCGTGTTTCGGAAAATCGTCGCGCTCATCCAAGCCGTTCGTCGGGTAAGCCCGCAGAGCCGTAGCCCGACACAGCAGACCTCTCGATACCGCGCCTGACGGCGCGGCACTCGAGGCGAACGGAAAGTCCGACGACGAACTTGGAAGTCAGCGGGCTATGCCGGCGTCAGCTCAATGCAGTCGAAGCGCACGTCCGGATCGACGTCGGCGTCGTAATCGATGTCGCTGCGCGTGAAGCCGAACAGCTTCAGGAACTCCTGCTTGTAGCTCGCGTAGTCGGTGAGCTCGAACAGATTCTCGGTGGTGATCTGCGGCCACAACACCTTGCACGGCATTTGCACATCGTCACGCAATTCCCAGTCGTCGAGTCGCAGACGGTTGTGATCATCGGTCTGCGCAGGACGGCCATCGGCGCGATACAGCTGGTCGCGGAACAGGCGGTTGAGCTGCTCGATGGTGCCTTCGTGCAGGCCCTTTTCCCTCATGATGCGAAATACCATAGACAGGTATAGCGGCATCACCGGAATCGCCGCGCTGGCTTGCGTGACCACGGATTTCAGTACCGCAACCTGCGCACTGCCGCCGATGTCGCGCAGGCGTGCATCGAGGCGGTGTGCGGTCGCATCAAGATCGGCCTTGGCGCGACCGAGCGCGCCGTGCCAGTAGATCGGCCAGGTGATGTCGGTGCCGATGTAGCTGAACGCGATGGTGCGTGCGTGCGGCGCGAGTACGCCGGCACCGGCCAAGGCCTGCAGCCACAGTTCCCAGTCCTGACCGCCCATGACGGTGACGGTGTCCGCGATCTCCTGCTCGGTCGCCGGCTCGATCGAGGCCTGGATGACCGTGTCCTTGTTGGTGTCGATTGCCGTCGCCGTGTAAGTCTGTCCGATCGGCTTGAGCGCCGAGCGTTTGACCTCGCCGGTGTCCGGCAGCTTGCGCACGGGCGAGGCGAGCGAATAGACGACCAGATCGACCTGTCCGCCCATCTCGTTCTTGATCAGCTCGATCACGCGTGCGCGCGCTTCATTCGAGAATGCATCGCCGTTGATCGACTTGCTGTAGAGACCCTGCGCCTTGGCGAACTTGTCGAATGCGGCGGAGTTGTACCAGCCCGCGGTGCCGGCCTTCTTGTCGCTGCCGGGCTTTTCAAAGAACACGCCGAGTGTGTCGGCGCCAAAGCCGAATGCGGCAGTGATGCGCGCCGCCAGGCCATAGCCGCTCGACGCACCGATCACCAACACTTTCTTCGGGCCGTCAGCGCGCACGCCCTGGGCACGGGTCGCGGCGATCTGTTCGCTCACGTTGTGCTCGCAGCCGAGCGGATGCGTGGTGGTGCAGATGAAGCCGCGGACCTTGGGATGGATGATCAATGTCATGACCTCGTCGTCATTGGGGAGCAGCGGCATTCTACTGGCTGCAGCGCCGCTCGCGTGTGGTCGCCGCGGCAAATCTTGCAGCGTCGCGACAAGAAAAAAGGCGCCGTCGCCGGCGCCTCGAATAAAAAATGCCGCGTCGCTCAGGACGGCAGGAAGTTGATCGGGTAGTTCGGGAAGGTGAACGCCGGCACATCCTTGGCGCCGAAGTTCAGCAACAGAACCCGTTGCACGATCTTGCGCTCGAGGTCCGGATTGTTGAACGTGCTCGACACGAGCTTGCAGTCGGTGACGCTGCCATTCGGTGCGATCGTCAGGCTGACGACGACCTTGCCCGAGCCGATGTTCGGATCCTCGCGCATCGCGCGATTGAAGATCGCGTAGAACGCGCCCTTGTTGCGGTCGAAGGTCAGCTGGATTTCTTCCAGCGTGCGGCCAGCCAGCAGCTTGTCGCCGTTCTGGCCCGGCTTGGTCTTGTCCGGACCCGCACCGCGCGGTGCCTGGACGGTGGTCGTGCGGCGCTGACCGAGCCCGGCACCGGATTGCAGACGTCGCTCGTCGCCGGTACCGGTAGCACCGATACCACTGCTGCCGCTGGCGGCCGAGGCCGTAAAGCTTTCACTCGATCCACCGGACGCACCGGTGCCGGCCTGCGCGGTGATGCGATCGCTGCTCAACGAACGGTTGGTGTCGAGACCATGCAAGGACTGGTCGCGCAGCTCCGCGAGTTGATCAGTCATCGCCAGCAGGCCCGAGTTCTTCGCGACAGCGCGGGCTTGCGCCTGCTGCTGCGCTTCGGTCGGCACCGGCTTCGGTGGCGCTTCTGGCTTGTCCTTCTTCGGCGTTGGCGTCTTGGCGGGCTCCTGCGGCGGCTTCTTGCTTTCTTCCGGTTCGGGCTTCGGCTCTTCAACCTGATCGGCGACCGGTGCTTCCGGCAGGATGCTGACGTAGCGCTGCTCAATGGTGTCGCCACCGCCGCGTTGCAGGCCACTCAGCTGGATCAACGGAATGATGATGCCGAGGATGATGAATAACAGCAGCAGCGCGCCGGAGATCTTGCGGAAGCGGCGGTCGGCCTCTTCGGTCAGACTCCAGCCATCGAACGCGGTAACGAAGCTTGCGTTCACGGCGTATCTCCGCGCTTGGCGATGACGGCGAGCGAGATCTTCGCAAAACGCGCCTCGGTACAGGTCGCCATCACTTTCTTCAGAACCTCGTAGGGAATGGCCTTGTCGGCCATGATGTTGACGTCGCCGCGCGTCACCGAGGTGACGTCGGCGCCATCGACGCGCATCAGCGGTGCGCGTAGCAGTTCGGCCTTCAGGTCAGGCAGGAAGTTGCCGTCGATCGTCGAGGCCGCGGCGGTGCTCATGACGCGAACATTGTCGACCAGGATGTCGTTCTTGCTGACGACGATGACCGGCGTCTGCTTGGGTTCCTCCTTGACGATCGATTTTGGCAATTGCAGCGACGTCGGGCTGGGCAGCACTTCGACGGCGAGTGCATTGACGAGCAGATAGAAGACCAGAATCGCGAAGATGTCGATCAGCGAGACGATGTTCATCTCGACTTCGCGGCCGGCCATGCGGAACTTGCGCTGTGCGCGCTTGGCGGAGCGTTGCTTCATGGCTGGGCTCCCGGCGCGTCACCAAGTGAAACGTTCGGGAACATCTCGGCAGGCATGCCAGCGGCACGCGCTTCGGCGGGCGCGAAGCGTGCCCGATCCATGATCTTGATCAGATCGTCATACGGAATGTCCGGCTCCAGCAGCAGCGTGATGGTGTCTTCGCTGGGCGCGGTCTTCTTGACCTCGACCAGCAGATCGCCGAGTGCCTGCAGGTTGTAGCCTTCCGGCGTGTTGTCCAGATGACGCAAACCGCCGTTTCGATCGGACACGTCCAGACCGTTCTTGTGCAGCGTGATCGTCAACTGCAGCGGCGGCTTGTCCGGCGTGGTCTGCTGATCGGGCGATGGCAGATTGAGGTTGATGACGTTGAGTTTGGCGGCGGTGATCGACGAGCTGACCAGCAGGAAGAACACCAGCACCGCGAACACGTCGATCATCGACACGATATTCAGGGATACCGCACGCGCGCGCATCCGTTGATGGCGCTCGAGGCGGCGCGATTGGCGCGACATTTTCATCCGGGGGGCTCCCTAGGACGGGATCGGATTACTTGCGCGAGGCGGCGCTGACGAACTTGGTGCAGGCGGCTTCGAGACTGTCGATCAGTTCGGTCGTCTTGGCCTGCAACCAGGCGTGCACGATCAGCGTCGGAATCGCCACCATCAGGCCGAAGGCCGTGCAATTCATCGCCTCGGAGATGCCGCGCGAGAGCAGGTCGGCCTTCTCGGTCGGATCGGCACTGCCGAGCGCGGCGAACGCGCCAATCAGACCGATGACGGTCCC
>DATCXY010000334.1:0-6032 GCA_036570585.1 Solimonas sp.
CGGATAACAGGTCGCCTGCTTGCCGTCGAGCAAGCCGTGTGGCGCCAGCGCCAGCGCTGGCGCCGCGCAGATGCCGCCGAACCAGCGATGCGCCAGTCGCTGCGCCTTGAGCTTTTCAATCAGAGGGCCATGTGCGCTTAGCGCAGCGGCCCCGATCTCGCCGCCCGGCAGCACGATCGCGTCGAATTCCTGGCCGGAAATCTCGTCAAACAACACGTCGGCCCGAAGCGTGATGTCACGGGTTCCCTTGATGTCGGTGGTACGGCCAACGGCCGCGAGCGTGACGGTGAGGCCGCCGCGTCGCAAGACATTGGTGATGGTGACGGCTTCCAGTGATTCGGAACCGTCGGCTATCGGGATCAGCACATTCATCGCTTTTATTCTCCAATGCTTCCCTAGGGTGAACTGTCTCGTCCGGCTGCAGCATAGCGGGCGCAAAATTCAAGTTACAAACTGCCTGGCGCAGACCAGCAGACAGAGCACTGAAGTCGCATGATCTGCCCGTCGCGTCAAGCGTCCCCTGTGGCGAAAATCACGTTCATGAATGACGAGGCGCTGGTGCCGGCCCAGTCGATTCATTGGCCATGCCGAGCGCGCGGCATCTGTCTGGACATCGCCAAGGCTGATCTGCGGGTCCGGAATGCCGTGGCCGAGGCGGTCCGTACAAGAGGCGTCCAAACCTGCGTTCGGATGACGCCGTGCAATAATTCGACAGCATCATCGGCCGTCTCGCCGCGCAATCAGCGCCAGATTGAGCGGGCCCTCAAGAAACTACTGGATTGATTCCGCATGGCACTCGGTCTGTTCGTCATCGGCGACGAAATTCTCAGCGGCAAGCGCCAGGATCGGCATTTCGCCAAGGTGCTCGAACTGCTGCGTGCGCGCGGCATCGAACTGGGCTGGGCGCAGTTCGTTGGTGATGACGAGCAGGCAATTGCCGAGGCGATTCGCACGGTCGTTGCGCGCGGTGATGTGCTGCTGTCGTGCGGCGGCATCGGTGCGACACCCGACGATTGCACGCGACAGGCGGCAGCGATCGCGTTCGATGTGCCGTTGCAGCGCCATCGCGAAGCCGAGCGGATGTTGATCGAACACTATGGCGGAGCGGCGACGCCGAACCGCCTGTTGATGACCGATTTCCCATCCGGCGCAGGCCTGATTCCGAATCCGGTCAATCAGGTGCCGGGTTTCAGCTTCGGACATTGCTATTTCGTGCCGGGCTTTCCGGAAATGGCGTGGCCGATGCTGGAGTGGGTGCTCGATACCCGACTGCAACATCTGCACTGTGCGAAACCGGACGTGGAGTATCGTCTGCGTGTGGTCGGCAGCAGCGGCGAGGGCGATCTGCTCGACCTGATGCGTGATACGCTCGCGCGCTATCCGGGCCTGAAGTTGTCGAGCCTGCCGTCGCGTGGTGTGGCGGGCCAGCCGCGGCACATCGAATTCGGGTTCAAGGGGCAACGCGAGCGCGCGGCCGAAGCGTATCGTCATTTCGCCAAAGGCCTGTTGCAATTTCCCGACCTGACGATCGCGGTGCTGTCACCACCGGACGAGGTTTGCTGAGTGGCGCCAATGCGCCGGTGAATGGCGAGCCGCGACGGCGACGTCTGGCTCAGAATTCCCGCAACCATCGAAACCGGAGCGCTGCCCAGGAATGAATCTGCCACTGCCGCCGATCTTGGTCCCCGCGCTGCTTGCCGCGGTTTGCTGGATGCTTGCGCTGATCACGATGGTGCGGGTCTGGCCATGGTCGTGGCCGGCACATCGGGACCGTGTCGTCAGCGGCCTGCTGTGGTTGGCGCTGGGCTGCGCACTGCTGCTGTCCGCTGTCGGCTTGGCGATAGTGGCCTTGCTCGCGACTGGCATCGTGCTGGTCTGCGCCGTATTGAAAATGCGGCAATGGCCTGTGCCGCGAGCCGATGCGCCAAGTGTGGCATCCGCCAGCGAACACCGGCAGCTGCAGCAGGAGTTGCTGTTGCGCGAAGCCAGCGAGAAGCGCTTGCGTGTGGCCTTGAACCAGTACAAGCGTTCGGCGGCGGACTTCGAGCAGTTTGCATATGCCGCATCACATGATTTGCAAACACCGCTCAACAACGTCGCGGGTTTCGCGCGGCTTTTGCAGCAACGCTATGGCGAAGCGCTGGACGGCGACGCGCGCCTGTACGTCAGCCAGATCGGCGAGGGGGTGCAGCAGACTCAACAACTGGTCGAGGCGCTGCTGCAGTTGTCGCGCATCGGCCGGCGTGATGCGCGTATCGAAAAGCGTCCGCTGTCGGAAGCCTTCGAGCGCGCACGCGAGCAGCTGATCGGCGAGATCACGTTACGCGACGCGCAGATCAGTGTGCCGGAGTTGCCGGAGATCGAGGCCGACCACGCCTTGCTCGCGCAGCTGTTCCAGAACCTGATCGGCAATGCGCTCAAATATCAGCCGGCCGGCAACACACCGCGCCTCACGGTATGCGTCCGTGCAGAAGGCGACGACTGGCATTTCACGTTCACCGACAACGGGATCGGTATTCCGGCCGATCAGGTTGACCATGTATTTGCGCCATTCCAGCGTCTGCACAGCCAGTCGCAGTTCAGTGGTACCGGCATGGGGCTGGCGATCTGTCGCAAGATCGCTGCGTACCATGACGGCGAGATCTGGGCCGAGCCGCATGAGGGCGGGGCGCAGATTCATCTGCTGCTGCCGTCGCGCGCGCGGCCGCAGGGTCGCATCTGAAGCGATAGTGCTGGACCGCCACGGCACGGTTCTTGAGAATACGCGCCGCGGCCCCATAGGGGGACCACAGTTTGCGAGGAATGTGATGCCCGTTTACGACTACCACTGCACGGCCTGTGGCGCCGACAGCGAAATCCTGCACAAGATTTCCGATCCGCCGGAAACCGTCTGTCCGGAATGCGGCAAGCCGAAGCTGATCAAGCAGGTTTCGGCGGCCGGCTTTCGCCTGAGTGGCGGCGGCTGGTACGAAACCGACTTCAAGTCCGGCGGCAAGAAAAACCTGGCCGGCGAACAGGGCGGCGACAAGAGTGCGGACAAATCCGCGGCGACCAAGGCTGACGACAGCGGCGCCGCGCCGAAGAAGGCCGAAGCGGCATCGCCTGCGGCAGAGAACAAGCCCGCGCCGGCGACCAAGAGCGGCGAAGCTTCCACCTGAATCGTGCTTTGGCCAATGGCACGTTTGCGCATGGCTGGTCGGGCGGTGCGCGGTTACACTACGCGGCCCGGAGCAGGGCCACGGTGTTCTGCCTCTTTATGCCATTCGATCCGCTGAAGCGGATATCTCAAGAATCTTCATTAAATGCGTAGTCATTACTGCGGCCAGGTCACTGAAGCATTGACCGGCCAGACCGTCACCGTTTGTGGTTGGGTGCATCGCCGGCGCGATCATGGCGGCGTGATCTTCATCGACCTGCGCGATCGCGAAGGCCTGCTGCAATGCGTGTTCGATCCGGATACGCAGGACGCGTTCGCCGCGGCCGACAAGCTGCGTTCCGAATATGTGGTGAAGGTCACCGGTCGCGTGCGTCCGCGCCCGTCCGGCACCGAAAACACCAACCTGACGACCGGCAAGATCGAAGTGCTGGCGCAGGAGGTCGAACTGCTGAACAAGGCAGAGACACCGCCGTTCCATCTCGACGACGAGACGGTCGGTGAGGACACGCGCCTCAAGTATCGCTATATCGATCTGCGTCGCCCGCAGATGCAGAAGAACCTGCGTCTGCGTCATGACGTGATCAAACGCATCCGCAACTTCATGGATGCCAACGGCTTCATCGACGTCGAGACGCCGATCCTGACCAAGGCGACGCCGGAAGGCGCGCGCGACTATCTGGTGCCGTCGCGCACGCATCCCGGCAAGTTCTTTGCGCTGCCGCAATCGCCGCAGCTGTTCAAGCAGTTGCTGATGATGTCGGGCCTCGACCGCTACTACCAGATCGCCCGCTGCTTCCGCGACGAGGATCTGCGCGCCGACCGCCAGCCGGAATTCACGCAGCTCGACGTCGAAACCTCGTTCATGACGCAGGACGAGATCGTCGCACTGATCGAAGGTCTGGTGAAGGACCTGTTCAAGGGCGTGCTCGGCGTTGATCTCGGCGAGCTGCCGCACATGAGCTACGAAGAGGCAATGCGCCGCTACGGCTCCGACAAGCCGGACCTGCGCAATCCGCTGGAGCTGATCGACGTCAAGGATCTGCTCACTGATGTCGATTTCAAGGTGTTCTCGGCGCCGGCCAATGATCCGGCGTGCCGCGTCACCGCGCTGCGCGTTCCCGGTGGCGCGAAGCTGTCGCGCGGCGACATCGACAAGTACACCGAATTCGTCAAGGTCTATGGTGCACGCGGACTCGCGTACATCGTCGTCGAAGACAAGGCCAAGGGCCGTGATGGTTTGAAGTCGCCGATCGTCAAGAATTTGCACGATGCCGCGCTGACCGGCGTGCTCGAACGCAGCGGCGCCGAAAATGGCGACGTGATCTTCTTCGGGGCCGACAAGAGCAAGGTCGTCAGCGACGCGCTCGGCGCACTGCGGCTGAAGATTGGCAATGATCTGAAGTTCACCGTCGATGGCTGGCGCGCGCTGTGGGTCGTCGATTGGCCGATGTTCGAGCGTGACGACGAAGCCGGCCGCTGGGTCTCGCTGCACCATCCGTTCACCGCGCCCAAGCCGTTCGATGCCGACGCGCTGCGTGCCGATCCGGGTGCGACGCTGTCGCAGGGCTACGACATCGTGCTCAATGGTGTCGAAGTCGGTGGCGGCTCGGTGCGTATCCATCGCCCCGACGTGCAGCAGGCGGTATTCGATCTGCTCGGCATCGGTGCCGAGGAGCAGCAGGAAAAATTTGGCTTCCTGCTGGAGGCGCTGTCATTTGGCGCGCCTCCGCACGGCGGTCTCGCGCTTGGCCTCGATCGTCTGGTGATGCTGATGGCCGGCGGCCAGTCGATACGCGAAGTCATCGCATTCCCGAAGACGCAGACGGCACACGACCCGCTGACCTGCGCACCGAGCGAGGTCGACTTGCGCCAGCTGCGGGAACTCCACGTCCGTTCGACGGTCCAGCCCAAGGTAGCGTAACCACGTTCAAAAGCCGGCGCTCAGGGGGCCGGATTCATGAAATTCCAGAAAATCTTGTGGCTGTCGTTTGGTGTTGTCACGGCGGGTTCGCTGGCGGCCTGCAGCGGTGTCGGTAACGGGTCCAAGCCCGATCATCTCGAGATCTCGCAGACGCAGGGTCTGCTCGGCATCAATTCGAACAAGTCATTTGTCTGCTTCCCCGAACCGCTGACGTTGTCGATCGTATTTGACAACGGTCGTTACGACAGTAGTTTTGCGACGCGCGCGAGCTGGACATCGTCGAACCCGGACGTTGCTGCTGTCAGCAACGGCGACATTCTCTATCCGGGCAGTACGACGCTGGCCTATGGGGCCGGCGTGGTGGTTCCCAACCAGCCGGGCACCACGACGATCACTGCCAGTTTCGCGTCGCTCAGCGTCAGCTACGAGTTGACGGTGGAGACGCCGACATCGTTCAGTGTCGACCAGCCCAGCGTGTCGATGGTCAAGCACACCAGTACCCCGATCAATGCCAAGGCGGTTGTCGAAGGCTATACCCGCACGGTGACCGCGTTCGGTACCTGGTCGTTCACGGATCAGGATGAAGACGAAGCCACCGGCAGCGCGACGGCGACCGATACGGACGAAAATCCGCTCGACAAGGTCGTGCAGCTTGCGTCGTCGAGCGGCGGCGTCAGCTTGCTGGCCGGCGACACACTTGGCACGCGCACCGCGCAGATGGCTTTGAATTGCCCGGCTGGCAGCGCGGCAGAGGCGATGGCGAAAGCCGCGCTGAAGCTGTCTGTCAACGTTCGTGATCTGAAGACGCTGACGATCACACCGGAATTTCCGGCCAGTCAGGCGCTCAACGTCATGACCTACGGGGCGAGTACAAAACCAACAGTCATCAATACGACGGAAACGATCAAGACGATCGCGGGCTTTGGCGATGGCGTGACCGATACGCAGGACCTG
>DATCXY010000335.1:0-2398 GCA_036570585.1 Solimonas sp.
GACCGAGTTGCGCGGCCAGTGCATGGGCCTTTTCGATGTCTCTGTCGGCGACGACCCACAGCTTGGCTCCGGACTCGGGCACGTCGCCCCAGGGAAAGCCGTGACCGAGCGACACCGAGAGGATGCCATCCTTGCCCTCGAACGATTGCATGCGACTGACGAAGGATTTCATCGGCTCCGTCGGCGTATGCCACATGCCGACCATGCGGCAATCGAAGACGGCGGTGACCGGCGCGATCTGTCCGGCAGCCTGCTGCATCGTCAGCCGATACAACTCGTGCAGGCGCTCGAGGCCATCGGTGTGCGGATATTCCTTGTAGGCGATGATGATGTCGGCGCGGCTGCGCATCAGTTCGGTGAAATGGCAGTGCAGGTCCAGCTCGACGCCGATCGGCACCTTGGGACCGACGATCTTGCGCACTTCGTTGATGAGATCGCCTTCACAGTCGTCGTAACCCTGCGCCACCATCGCGCCATGCAGGATCAGCATTACCGCATCGACGGGTAGTGCCGCTTTGAGGTCGTCGAGAATATTGGCGCGATACTCCTCGTAGACCGCGCGCAGCGTATGGCCGGCGGGTTGCGCAAACGCGACGATGCTCTCGACCACCGCATGTCCGCCCGCCTTCGCAAGCTTCATCAGCTCGGCGTGATAGACGCCGATGCCGTGCAGCGACTGCGTGCTGCCTTCGCGGCGGGAAAAACCATTCGCTTCGAAATCGACCTTGCCGGTCGGTACGGCGGTGAACGTGTTGGTTTCCGTGGCCAGCGTGGCGGCGAAAATTTTCATTGCTGTTCCCGATATGCCTTAAAAAAACCGATTGCCAGCCAGGCAGGCTTACGCAGCGCTGCGCGCGAAGTACAGATTCCAGGTTCGCTGGATGCTGAGGAAGAAGCCGCTGACTACGCCGTCACGACGTTCCAGCGTGACGATGCCTTGCACGGGTGCGCCGAGCATGTTCGCGGTGAACAGGAAGACATCGGCCGACTGCGGCGCCAGATGAATCCGGTTCGGGTGGAAGCGTGAACACAGGTCGATATGGAGCGTGTCGCCCTCGACGATGATCTTCACCGGTGTGCCGAAATCCGCGAGCTGATAGTCGCCGACGACACTGGCTGCGAGTTCGGCGGACGCCGGTGGTGTCGCCGGCAGGCGCGCATAGATTTCAGATTTGCCGCAAAGCGTGACTTCGATTTGCGGAACCGTCGTGTCCGCCGCATACCGCAGGGACAGGGGGCCAGCCGTGGAGTCGCAGCTCAGTACGCCATCGATTTCCTGCAGCAGACCTTCCGGGGCGGCATTGATCGCGAACATCAATTTGCCGGCGTGTTCGCGGATCGTGAGCACGCGTCGCAACTTTGGCGAATAGTAATTGCCGACCAGCGCCTCGCGGCCGGCGGCGTCGGCGTTGACCTTGGGCGGGCCCAGCTTGTCGGCCAGCAGCGTCTCGGCAATCTTCACTGCAATGGCGGAGGGCTCGCTGTCCGAGCGGTTGGCCATGACGACGATATCCAGGCCTTGCGCCGGATACGTCAGCAGTGCGCTCTTGCTGCCATAGGTGGACCCGTCGTGCCACACGAGTTGAAGGCCGCGATGCAGCTGGTTCTTGATGCCGAAACCATAGGTCGATTCGACGCCGTTGCCGAAACGATGTGCGCGCAGGATTTCGGTCCAGCTTGCCGAGGTGCCCACGCTGTGCGGTTCGCGCAGATTCGCGGCCCAGCGCAACATGTCGTCGACGGTCGAGACGATGCCACCGCCGCCGAGCAGTTCCTCGCAAGGGTAGATGCCGCGACGGTAGCGGCCATCCGGCATTTTGATGTGCGAAGTCGCAAGGCCGGGCAGCAGTTCCATGTCGTTGGGGAACAGTTCCGTATCGCTCATGCCAAGCGGCGCGAAGATGCGCTGCCTGAAGAACTCCGCGAGCGACAGGCCGGAGACTTTCTCGATCACCAGCGACAACAGCATGTAGCCGTAGTTGCTGTAGCTCCAGGCTTCGCCCGGCTCGAAATTGCCGGTGCTGAACTGTGAAGACCATTTATGAGTCAGGCCAGCCGGAATCTGCGGGAACAGGCCTTCAGTCAGGAAAAACGCCACACTCTCCAGTGCATCGCGCACGCCGCTGGTGTGATTGAGCAACTGACGCGGCGTCGGTGCGCCGTTGGGGCCGAGCAGATCCGGCAAGTAACGGCACAGCGGCTGGTCGATATCGAGCTTGCCGTCTTCGACCAGCAGCATCACGGCCAGCCCCGTGAACTGCTTGGTGACCGACGCGATCCGCATGCGCGTGACCGGCGTATTGGCGACCGCGAACTCGATGCTGGCGAGACCGGTCGCGCGGCGATAGACCGTATGCTGGTTGATTGCAATGCCGACGACATAGCCCGGAACATCGCT
>DATCXY010000336.1:0-15819 GCA_036570585.1 Solimonas sp.
GTAGGGCACGTAGTTGGTGCCGAACTTGTCAGCCGACACCTTCGTCATCGCTGCCGTCGTCGTCGTCTTGCCGTGGTCAACGTGGCCAATCGTGCCCACGTTCACGTGCGGCTTCGTGCGTTCAAACTTACCCTTTGCCATGATCCTCTACCTCGTAATTCGTGATTTGTGATGAGTGATCCGCAATTCGTGCCTGGTGTCTTTCAATGAATCACCAATCACGAACCGCATCCACTATTTCTTGGCCAATTGTGCCGCGACGTGGGTCGGTGCTTCCTGGTACTTCTTGAATTCCATGGTGTACGTCGCACGCCCCTGGCTCTGCGAGCGCAGCGACGTCGAGTAGCCGAACATCTCCGACAACGGCACTTCGGCGCGAATGACCTTGGCCCCGAAATTATCGTCCATGCCCAGAATCATGCCGCGACGACGATTGAGGTCGCCCATGACGTCGCCCATGTAGTCTTCCGGCGTTTCGACTTCGACGCCCATGATCGGTTCGAGGATCACCGGATTGGCCTTGGCGCAACCGTCCTTGAATGCCATCGACGAGGCGACGCGGAACGCGATTTCGCTGGAGTCGACGTCGTGGTAGGAACCGTCGAACAGCGTGATCTTGATGTCCACGACCGGATAGCCGGCCATGACGCCGCTCTTGATCGCGTCCCTCAAGCCCTTGTCGACGCCCGGGATGAATTCCTTCGGAATCACGCCGCCGACGATGTCGTTGACGAACTCGTAACCCTTGCCCGGCTCCTGCGGCTCGATACGGAGCCACACGTGGCCGAACTGTCCCTTGCCGCCCGACTGCTTGGCGTACTTGCCTTCCTGCTCGACGGTCTTGCGGATGGTCTCGCGGTAAGCCACCTGCGGCGCGCCGACATTGGCTTCGACGTTGTACTCACGCCGCATGCGGTCGACCAGAATTTCAAGATGCAATTCGCCCATGCCGGACATGATCGTCTGGCCGGTTTCCTCGTCGGTCTTGACGCGGAACGACGGATCTTCCTGAGCGAGGCGCGACAGCGCGATGCCCATCTTCTCCTGGTCCGCCTTGGTCTTCGGCTCGACAGCCTGGCTGATGACCGGCTCCGGGAACATCATGCGCTCAAGCACGACCGGCTTGTTCTGGTCGGCGAGCGTGCTGCCCGTGTAGACCTCCTTCAAGCCTACGCACGCAGCGATATCGCCGGCGTGCACCTCGGTGATCGCCTGCTGCTCGTTGGCGTGCATCTGCACCAGACGACCGATGCGCTCGGTCTTGCCATTACGCGAGTTGTAGACCGCGTCGCCCTGCTTCAGCACGCCCGAATAGACGCGAATGAAGGTCAGCGCACCGACATATTTGTCGGTCATGATCTTGAACGCGAGTGCCGAGAACGGCTCGGCATCATCCGCGTGACGCTCGACGATGACGTCGTAGTCCTCGACGTCGTGCGCCTCGATGGCGGCCACGTCGGTTGGCGCCGGCAGATAGTCGACAACCGCGTCGAGCATTGCCTGCACGCCCTTGTTCTTGAACGCCGAACCGCAGAGCATCGGAAAAATCTCGAGCGCCAGGGTGCGCTTGCGCAGCGCGGCCTTGATCTCTTCCTCGCTGAGGTCGCCCTCATCGAGATACTTGTTCATCAGCTCTTCGCTGGCCTCGGCAGCCGCCTCGACCATGTTCTCGCGCCACTTCTTGGCGGTCTCGAGAAGTTCGGCCGGAATCTCGCCATAGGTAAAGGTGACGCCCTTGTCGGCATCGCTCCAGATGACTGCCTTCATCTTGACGAGGTCGACGACGCCCTGGAAACCTTCCTCGGCACCGATCGGGATCTGGATCGGCACCGCGTTGGCGCGGAGCTTTTCCTTGATCTGCTTGACGACCTTGAAGAAGTCGGCGCCGGTACGGTCCATCTTGTTGACGAACGCGAGGCGCGGAACCTTGTACCGGGTGGCCTGGCGCCACACGGTTTCGGACTGCGGCTGCACGCCACCGACGGCGCAATACAGCATGCAGGCGCCGTCGAGCACGCGCATGGAGCGCTCGACTTCGATCGTGAAGTCGACGTGTCCGGGCGTATCGATGATATTGATGCGGTGCTGGTCGTACTGCCCAGCCATGCCCTTCCAGAACGTGGTGACGGCAGCGGACGTGATCGTGATGCCACGTTCCTGCTCCTGCTCCATCCAGTCGGTCGTCGCGGCGCCGTTATGCACCTCGCCGAGCTTGTGGTTGATGCCCGTGTAGAACAGGACGCGCTCGGTCGTCGTGGTCTTGCCGGCGTCGATGTGAGCGGAAATACCGATGTTGCGGTAACGCTCGATGGGCGTCGTACGGGACATGTCAGGAACTCGTCTGGAAACGGGCTCCCGATAAGAGGTCGGAACACCCGCTATGCAATGGGGAATGTCTTACCAGCGGAAATGGGCGAAGGCCTTGTTGGCTTCGGCCATCTTGTGCGTGTCTTCGCGCTTCTTGACTGCGGCGCCGCGATGCTCGGAGGCATCCAGCAGCTCGCCAGCCAGGCGGTTTTCCATGCCCTGCTCGCCACGCTTGCCGGCTGCGTCGATCACCCAGCGCATTGCCAGCGTGGTGCGACGCGAGGCGCGCACTTCGACCGGCACCTGATAGGTGGCACCGCCAACGCGACGCGACTTGACCTCGACGGTCGGCGCGACGGCATCAAACGCGGCCTGCAGAAACTCTGCCGGCGCTTCGACATTCTTCTTGGCAACGACCTGCTCGAGAGCACCGTAGACGATCTTCTCGGCGACGGCTTTCTTGCCGTCCTGCATCACCATGTTGACGAACTTGGAGACGAGCTCGCTCTTGAACTTGGGATCGGGAAGAACCTTACGGATTTCCGGCTTGCGACGACGGGACATGGCTGAATCCTGAGTTTGGGCTTCAGGTCGGGCGACTGCCCGACCTTACTTACTTCTTCTTGCCGGCAGCGGCGGGAGCGCCGCCAGCTTTGGGACGCTTGGCGCCGTACTTCGAACGGCTCTGACGACGCTTGTCGATGCCAGCGCAGTCGAGCGCACCGCGAACGGTGTGGTAGCGGACACCGGGAAGATCTTTCACGCGGCCGCCACGAATCATGACGACGGAGTGCTCCTGCAGATTGTGGCCTTCGCCACCGATGTAGGAGATCACTTCAAAACCGTTGGTCAGACGCACTTTGCAGACTTTGCGCAGTGCCGAGTTCGGCTTCTTCGGGGTCGTGGTGTAGACACGGGTGCAGACGCCGCGCTTTTGCGGCGAACCGGTGAGCGCAGGCACCTTGCTCTTGGTGACTTCGACGGCGCGGCCGCTGCGCACTAACTGGTTGACTGTGGGCACGTTGGGACTTCCCAGCTTGACAAAGAAAAGACGATCCGCCAGATGGGCGGCCGTCAGGAAAGGGCGCGAATCATAAAGGTGCGTCGCAGCAGAGTCAACGACAATCGTGCGTCAAATCCTGCTGCAACACCGGTGCGCCGCCCGCACGCCCCGTCACCGACAAAAAGCCCCGGCGCCAGCCGGGGCTTTTCACTGCAAGACTGCTTACTCGTCGCTGCCTTCGTCGCTGGCCCGCTCGTGCTCGCCACCTTCGTCGTCAGCCGTGGCGGATGCGGTCGAGCGGCTTACAGCCAGACGGTCGCCACTGGTCGCGTCGAAGCTGCCAGTCGAGTTCAGCGCCGAAGCCTGCATCTCGGCGAGCAGGCTGCCACCACGCGCTTTGCGGCGCTGTTCGTGATACGCCAGACCGGTACCGGCCGGTATCAGGCGGCCGACGATGACGTTTTCCTTGAGGCCACGCAGTTCGTCGCGCGAACCGCGCACCGAGGCTTCCGTCAGCACCCGCGTGGTTTCCTGGAACGACGCCGCCGAGATGAACGACTCGGTCGACAGCGAGGCCTTGGTGATGCCGAGCAGCTGGCGCTCGAACTTCGCGCCGCGTTCGCCCTTGGCAACAAGGCGCTTGTTCTCGGCCAGCACCTGGAAGATCTCGACCTGCTCGCCCTGCAGGAACTTGCTGTCGCCCGGCTCGGCGATCTCGACCTTGCGCAGCATCTGACGAACGATCGTTTCGATGTGCTTGTCGTTGCTCTTCACGCCTTGCAGACGGTAGACGTCCTGGATTTCCTTGACGAGATAGTTCGCCAGCGCCGTGACGCCTTGCAGACGCAGGATGTCATGCGGACTCGGCTCGCCATCGGACATGATTTCGCCCTGTTCGACGGTTTCACCTTCGAACACGCGGATTTCGACCCACTTCGGCACCAGGATTTCCGCCTCGGAGCCGTCGGTACGGACGATCTTGACGCGCTGCTTGCCCTTGGTGCCCGGTCCGAACTTGATCGTGCCGGTGGTTTCGGCGAGCACCGCCGGTTCCTTGGGCTTGCGGGCTTCGAACAGATCGGCGACGCGCGGCAGACCGCCCGTGATGTCGCGCGACTTCGATGCTTCCTGCGGGATACGTGCGATCGTGCCGCCGACGCCGACTTCGTCGCCGTCCTCGACCGAGATGATCGACTTCGGCGGCAGCGTGTACGCGGCCGGAATGTCGGTGCCCGGGAACGTCAGCTGCTTGCCCTTGGCGTCGACCAGGATGATGGTCGGCTTGAGGTCCTTGGCCGCCGAACCGCGCGCCTTGGCCTCGGTCACGACGCGCGTCGCAACACCGGTCAGCGGATCCATTTCGCGCGTAACCGTCAGACCTTCGGCGAAGTCCTGCAGCTTCACGAAGCCGGACAGCTCGGTCACGATCGGATGGGTATGCGGATCCCACTTGGCCAGACGCGTGCCAGCCTTCAGCTCGTCACCGTCGCGGACCAGGATGGTCGCACCATACGGAATCTTGTAGCGCTCACGCTCGCGACCATTGGCATCGATGACGCCGATTTCACCGGAACGCGAGACAGCGACCAGCAGGCCGTCCTTGTTGGTGACGGTCTTGAGGTTGTGTACGCGCGCGGTACCGGCAGCACGCGAGTCGACACCGTCCGCCGACGCCGCGCGCGAAGCCGCGCCGCCGACGTGGAAGGTACGCATCGTCAGCTGGGTACCCGGCTCACCGATCGACTGTGCGGCAATGACGCCGACCGCTTCGCCGATGTTGACGCGATGACCACGGGCCAAGTCACGGCCATAGCAGTTCGCGCAGACGCCGAACGGCAGCTCGCAGGTGATCGGCGAACGCACCCAGATCTCGTCGACCGAATTGCGCTCCAGCGTATCGGCCCACTTCTCGTCGATGATGGTGCCGGCCGGAATTGCGATCTCGTCGCTGCCCGGCTTGTACGCATCACGCAGGGTGACGCGGCCCAGCACGCGGTCGCGCAGCGGTTCGAGCACGTCGCCGCCTTCCACGATCGGCATCATCAGCAGGCCCTGCTCGCCGCCGCAGTCTTCCGCGGTGACGACCATGTCCTGCGCAACGTCCACCAAGCGACGCGTGAGGTAACCGGAGTTCGCGGTCTTCAGCGCGGTATCGGCCAGGCCCTTGCGGGCGCCGTGCGTCGAGATGAAGTACTGCAGAACGTTGAGGCCTTCACGGAAGTTCGCGGTGATCGGCGTCTCGATGATCGAGCCGTCCGGCTTGGCCATCAGGCCACGCATGCCGGCGAGCTGACGAATCTGCGCCTGGCTACCACGCGCACCGGAGTCGGCCATCATGAACACGGAGTTGAACGAAGGCTGCTTGACTTCCTTGCCGTCCGCGCCGATCGCCGTTTCCGAACCGATCTGCACCATCATCGCCTTGGAGATGTCGTCGTTGGCGCGCGACCAGATGTCGATGACGCGATTCTTGCGTTCGCCGCCAGTCGTCAGACCCTGGTTGTACTCCGTGTCGACATCCTTGACCTTGGCTTCCGCCGCTTCGAGGATCGTCGCCTTCTCGGCCGGGATCATGATGTCGTCAAGGCAGAACGAGATGCCGGCCTTGGTCGACATGCGGAAGCCCGTGTACATCATCTGGTCGGCGAAGACCACCGTGTCCTTGGTACCGCAACGACGGTACACGTAGTTGATGACGCGGCTGATTTCTTTCTTGGTCAGCGTCTTGTTGATGACCGACAGCGGCACGCCCTTGGGCAGCACTTCCGACAGCAGGGCGCGGCCGGTGGTGGTCTCGACGAGGTGATAGAGCTCCTCGCCCTCCTCTTCGGTGTAATCGAACAGGCGGACCTTGATCTTGGCCTGCAGATCGACGACGCCGTTCTCGTACGCGCGATGCACTTCCGACACGTCGGAGAACACCATGCCCTCGCCCTTGGCGCCGACGCGTTCGCGCGACATCCAGTACAGGCCGAGCACGACGTCCTGCGACGGCACGATGATCGGATCACCCGAGGCCGGCGACAGGATGTTGTTGGTCGACATCATCAGCACGCGCGCTTCGATCTGCGCTTCGAGCGACAGCGGCACGTGCACCGCCATCTGGTCACCGTCGAAGTCGGCGTTGAACGCCGTGCACACGAGCGGATGCAGGTTGATGGCCTTGCCTTCGATCAGCAGCGGCTCGAACGCCTGAATGCCGAGACGATGCAGCGTCGGCGCACGGTTCAGCAGCACCGGATGTTCCTTGATGCACTCTTCGAGCGCATCCCAGACCTGGGGCTCCTCGCGCTCGACCATCTTCTTGGCGGCCTTGATGGTCGTGGCAATGCCAAGACGCTGCAGGCGCGAGAACACGAACGGCTTGAACAGCTCGAGCGCCATCTTCTTCGGCAGACCGCACTGGTGCAGCTTCAGCGTCGGACCGACCACGATGACCGAACGGCCCGAGTAGTCGACGCGCTTGCCGAGCAGGTTCTGGCGGAAACGACCCTGCTTGCCCTTGATCATGTCGGCAAGCGATTTCAGCGGGCGCTTGTTGGTGCCAGTGATCGCACGGCCGCGACGGCCGTTGTCGATCAGCGCGTCGACCGATTCCTGCAGCATGCGCTTTTCATTGCGCACGATGATGTCCGGCGCCGACAGTTCGAGCAGGCGCTTGAGACGATTGTTGCGGTTGATGACGCGGCGATACAGATCGTTGAGATCCGAGGTCGCGAAGCGGCCACCGTCGAGCGGCACCAGCGGGCGCAGATCCGGCGGCAGCACCGGCAGCACCGTCATGATCATCCATTCCGGCTTGTTGTTGGACTGGATGAAGTACTCGATCAGCTTGAGGCGCTTGGCGAACTTCTTGATCTTCGTTTCCGAAGTCGTCGTGTTCAGCTCTTCGCGCAGCCGCACGGCTTCAGTCTGCAGATCAATGCCGCGCAGCAGATCACGCACGGCTTCAGCGCCCATGCGCGCGTCGAAGTCGTCGCCGTACTGCTCGACTGAATTGAGATAGTCCTCTTCGGTCAGCAGCTGGCCACGCTCAAGCGGGGTCAGCCCCGGATCGACGACGATGTGAGCTTCGAAATACAGCACGCGTTCGATCGCGCGCAACGGCATGTCGAGCAGCAGGCCGATGCGGCTCGGCAGCGACTTGAGGAACCAGATGTGGGCGACCGGCGAGGCCAGGTCGATATGACCCATGCGCTCACGGCGAACCTTGGCGACGGTGACTTCCACGCCGCACTTCTCGCAGACCACACCGCGGTGCTTGAGACGCTTGTACTTGCCGCACAGGCACTCGTAATCCTTGATCGGCCCGAAGATCTTCGCGCAGAACAGGCCATCACGTTCCGGCTTGAACGTGCGGTAGTTGATCGTTTCCGGCTTTTTGACTTCGCCGAATGACCACGAACGCACGACTTCCGGCGACGACAGGCCGATCTTGATGGCGTCGAAGTCTTCCGCTTCGTCCGGGTTGCGGATCAGATTGAATAAATCTTTCATCAGTTGCTCCTGAATTCGTTCGCCAAGGCCTACCGGTTCTGTTCCAGCTCGATGTTCAAACCAATCGAGCGGATTTCCTTGACCAGTACGTTGAACGACTCGGGCATGCCCGCGACCATGCGGTGATCGCCATCGACGATCGACTTGTACATGCGCGTGCGCCCGTTGGTGTCGTCCGACTTCACCGTCAGCATTTCCTGCAGCGTGTAGGCTGCGCCGTAAGCCTCGAGTGCCCAGACTTCCATTTCACCGAAGCGCTGGCCACCGAACTGCGCCTTGCCACCCAGCGGCTGCTGAGTGACGAGCGAGTACGGACCGGTCGAACGCGCGTGCATCTTGTCGTCGACCAGATGGTTCAGCTTCAGGTAGTACATGTAGCCGACCGTGATCGGACGCGAAAAGCGATCGCCCGTGCGGCCATCGGTCAACTGCGCCTGTCCGTGGCGCGGCAAGCCGGCGAGTTCGAGCAGATCCTTGAGCTCTTCTTCGGCAGCACCGTCGAACACCGGGCTCGACACGGGCAGACCGCCGGTCAGATTCTTGGCAAGGTTGACGATTTCCGCATCGTTCAGCTCGTCGAGATTGACGTCGGACTTGCCGCCGGTCTTGTTGTAGACCTTGTCGAGATACTTGCGCAGTTCGGCAACCGACTTCTGCTGCTGGACCATGTCATCGATCTTCTTGCCGATGCCCTTCGCGGCCCAGCCGAGATGGACTTCGAGCAGCTGACCGATGTTCATGCGCGACGGCACGCCCAGCGGATTGAGCACGATATCGACCGGCGTGCCGTCATCCATGTGCGGCATGTCTTCGACCGGCACGATCTGCGAGATCACGCCCTTGTTGCCGTGACGGCCAGCCATCTTGTCGCCCGGCTGAATGCGGCGCTTCACGGCCAGATAGACCTTGACCATCTTCAGCACGCCCGGCGACAGCTCGTCACCCGACTGGATCTTGCGCTTCTTGTTTTCGAAGCGCTTGTCGAACTCCGAACGCATGTCGCGCAGCTGCTTGTTGGCGGCTTCGAGCTGGTTCTGGGTATCGTCATCCGCCAGGCGAATTTCGAACCACTTGTCGCGTTCGATCGAGTCGAGATAATCGGCGTCGATCTTGGCACCCTTCTTCAGCTTGTTCGGGCCACCGTCAGCCGTCTTGCCGAGCAGAATCTTGCGCAGACGATCATAGATGTCATCCTCGAAGATGCGCTGCTGGTCGGCCAAGTCCTTGCGGACCTGCGCCAGTTCGGCCTCTTCGATCGCCAGCGCACGCTTGTCCTTCTTCACGCCTTCACGGGTGAACACGCGCACGTCGATGACCGTGCCGTCCATGCCGGCCGGCACGCGCAGCGAGGTGTCCTTCACGTCGGAAGCTTTCTCGCCGAAGATCGCGCGCAGCAGCTTTTCTTCCGGCGTCAGCTGCGTCTCGCCCTTCGGCGTGACCTTGCCGCACAGCAAATCGCCGGCTTTGACTTCGGCGCCGATGTAGACGATGCCCGACTCGTCGAGCTTGCGCAGCGCAGCTTCGTTGACGTTCGGGATGTCGGCGGTGATTTCTTCCGAGCCCAGCTTGGTCTCGCGCGCGACGCAGGTCATCTCTTCGATGTGGATCGTCGTGAAACGATCTTCCTCGACGACGCGCTCCGAGATCAGGATCGAGTCTTCGAAGTTGTAGCCGTTCCACGGCATGAACGCGATCAACATGTTCTGGCCGAGCGCGAGCTCACCCAGATCGGTCGACGGGCCGTCGGCGATCACGTCACCACGTGCAACCTTGTCGCCCGGCGTGACGATCGGCTTCTGATTGATGCAGGTGTTCTGGTTCGAGCGGATGTACTTGACCAGATTGTAGATATCGACACCGGCTTCACCAGACGCCGTTTCCTCGTCGTTGACGCGGATGACGATACGCGCAGCGTCGACCTTCTCGACGACACCACCGCGCTTGGCCTGGATCGCATTGCCCGAGTCGACCGCGACGCGGCGCTCGATGCCGGTGCCGACCAGCGGCTTCTCGGCGCGCAGCGTCGGCACCGCCTGACGCTGCATGTTCGAACCCATCAGCGCACGGTTGGCGTCATCGTGTTCGAGGAACGGAATCAGTGCGGCAGCGACCGACACGATCTGGCGCGGCGAAACGTCCATGTACTGGACCTTGTCGCCGGTCGTCATCGTGAATTCGTTCTGGAAACGAACCGACACGAGGTCCGCCTGGAATGCGCCCTTGGCGCTCAACTCCGAGTTCGCCTGCGCGATCACGTAGCGACCTTCTTCGATCGCTGACAGATACTCGACCTGATCGGTGACCTTGCCGTCGACAACCTTGCGATAGGCCGTTTCGAGGAAGCCGTATTCGTTGGTGCGCGCATAGCACGCCAGCGAGTTGATCAGGCCGATGTTCGGACCTTCCGGCGTTTCGATCGGGCAAACGCGGCCGTAATGCGTCGGATGCACGTCGCGGACTTCGAAGCCCGCGCGTTCACGCGTCAGACCGCCCGGTCCGAGGGCAGAAACGCGACGCTTGTGCGTCACTTCCGACAGCGGATTGTTCTGGTCCATGAACTGCGAGAGCTGCGACGAACCGAAGAACTCCTTGATCGCTGCCGATACCGGCTTGGCATTGATCAGGTCCTGCGGCGTCAGGTTCTCGGCTTCAGCCAGCGCAAGGCGCTCGCGCACCGCGCGCTCGACACGGACCAGGCCGGTGCGGAACACGTTCTCGGCCATTTCGCCGACCGCACGAATGCGGCGGTTGCCGAGATGATCGATGTCGTCGGTCTGCTGCTCGCCGTTGCGGATCGCGATGATCTCGCGCACCACTTCGATGATGTCCGAATGGTCCTTGCCGTACTTGGCGAACAGCCCCTTCGAGAACTCGTCGTTGAACTTGCTGAACAGCTCGCCGTCGTAAACGACGCCGGGGCCTTCCACTTCATCGCGACGCAGACGGCGGTTGAACTTCATGCGGCCGACGGCCGACAGATCGTACTTCTCGGGCGAGAAGAACATGCCGTGGAACAGGCCTTCGGCCGCGTCCTTGGTCGGCGGCTCGCCGGGACGCATCATGCGATAGATTTCGACCAGCGCTTCGAGCTTGGTCTTGCTCGGATCGATGTTCAGCGTCGTCGAGATGTACGGACCCTTGTCGACGTCGTTGATGAACAGCGTCGGCAGGATCTTGATGCCGGATTCACGCGCCTTGGCGAGCAAGACCTGCGTCAGTTCGGTGTTGGCGGCCGCGATGATCTCGCCGGTGCCCTCGGCGACCAAATCCTTGGCAACCACCTTGCCGACCAGATAGGTATCCGGCACGGTCAGTTGCTTGAGGTTGGCTTCGGCGATCAGCTTGATGTGGCGAGCCGTGATCAGCTTGCCTTCCTCGACCAGCGTCTTGCCGTCGGCAACGATGTCGAACTGTGCCTTCTCGCCCTTCAGGCGTTCCGGGATCAGCTCGATGGTCGCGCCGTCCTTCTCGAGCTTGAACACGTTCTGCTCGTGGAACATGCCGAGCATCTGCTCGTTGTTGTAACCCAGCGCGCGCAGCACGATGGTCACCGGCAACTTGCGGCGACGGTCGATACGGGCAAACAGGTTGTCCTTCGGATCGAACTCGAAGTCCAGCCACGAGCCGCGGTACGGAATGATGCGGGCGCTGTACAACAGCTTGCCCGAGCTATGCGTCTTGCCCTTGTCGTGGTCGAAGAACACGCCCGGCGAACGATGCAGCTGCGAGACGACGACGCGCTCGGTGCCATTGATGATGAACGTGCCGTGGTCGGTCATCAGCGGCACTTCGCCGAGATAGACCTCCTGTTCACGCACGTCCTTGACGCGCTTTTCCTTCGACTCGCGATCGAAGATCACGAGTCGCACCGTCACCTTCAGCGGCGCGGCGTAGGTCATGCCACGGACGCGGCACTCCTTCTCGTCGAACGCCGGCTCGTCAAAGCGATACTTGACGAATTCCAGTGCGGCCGCGCCGTTGTACGACGTCATCGGAAAGACCGACTTGAACGAGGCCTGCAAGCCGCTGTCCTTGCGCTTGGACGGTTGCGTTTCCGCCTGCAGGAAGTGGCGGTAGGAATCGATCTGCGTCGCGAGCAGATAGGGGATTTCCAGCGTCTCCTTCAGCTTGCTGAAGTCCTTGCGGATACGCTTCTTCTCGGTGAACGAGTAGGCCATCGGTTACCTCTGTCGTCAGTGAGAGCGCTTGCGCGCCTCGAAAAATCCAAACATTTGGCTGTGTAAGGCAGCGCCAAAGGTTTGAGTTCTCCCGCTAGCGGCGAAAGGCCGGGAGCCCATGGGAGCTCCCAGCCTTCACCTCGTTACTGCGAAGTTGCCTTGAAAAGCAACGACTTGATCGGCTTACTTCAGCTCGACCTTGCCGCCAGCTTCTTCAATCTTCTTCTTCAGCTCTTCAGACGTCTTCTTGTCAACGCCTTCCTTGACGGTCTGCGGCGCGCCTTCAACCAGATCCTTGGCTTCTTTCAGACCAAGACCGGTGATTTCGCGCACAACCTTGATGACGTTGACCTTCTTGGCGGCGTCGATGCTGGCGAGCACGACCGTGAACTCGGTCTGCTCTTCAACAGCGGCGGCAGCGGCGGCCGGACCGGCAGCAGCAGCAACCGGCGCAGCGGCCGACACGCCAAACTTGTCTTCCATCATCTTGACGAGATCGACGACGTCCATCACGGACATGCCGGCGATCGCGTCGAGGATTTCTTCCTTCGTTGCCATCTTCAAAACTCCAAATAAAGTGTGGGAAAGCCTGTATCGGAAAATGAACGCTACGCGGACTTAGCCCTTGGCGTCGGCCACGGCCTTGACGGCACGGGTAACCTTCGCGGCGGGTTCTGCCAGGGTGCGGACGAACTTGCTGATCGGCGCCTGGATCGTGCCCGCAAGAATCGCGAGGGCCTGGTCCTTGGTCGGCAGCGATGCCAGACGTTCGATGTCATTGGCCCCGTACAGGGTGCCGCCGACCGCAACCGCCTTGACGACAAGCTTGTCGTTGTCCTTGGCGAAGTCCTTGATCACGCGACCCACCGAACCCGGATCCTCGAGCGAGAAACCGAGCACGAGCGGACCGACCAGCGCGTCTTTCAGGCACTCGAATTCCGTGCCTTCAATGGCGCGCGTCGCCAGCGAGTTCTTGACCACATGCAGATAGACACCGTTGTCACGGGCCTTCGCACGCAGAGAATCGAACTGCACTGCCGACAGCCCGCGATATTCGGCAGCAACTGCCGACAGCGCGCGCTTGGCGACCTCGTTCACTTCCGCAACCAGGGCCTTCTTGTCATTCAGCCTGAGAGCCATCAGAACTCCTAGTTGCCTCAAATACGGTTCTCGCCGAATGGCTTCGAACCGGCCTATCTACGACAGCGGCCTTGCGACCTTTAATGCTCCTTGCAACCGCTTGGAGCCACTGACGGTCTTCGATGTGAGGCTTGCGCCACACTACAAAGTTTGAAATCCGCCGCCGGCAATACCGGCGGCGGCAAAAATCACTCCGGCAGCGAGCCGATGTCGATGCGCACGCCCGGACCCATCGTCGTCGACAGCGTCACCTTCTTGATATACGTGCCCTTCGACGTCGAAGGCTTGGCCTTGCGCACATCGCGAACGACGGCGATCAGGTTGTCCTTGATCTTCTCGAGGTCAAAATCAACTGCCGCGATCGCGCAATGCACGATGCCGGCCTTGTCGGTACGGAACTTGGCCATGCCGGCCTTGGCGTTCTTGACCGCGGTCGCGACATCGGCGGTGACCGTGCCGGTCTTCGGGTTCGGCATCAGTCCGCGCGGGCCGAGCACCTGGCCGAGCGAACCGACGACACGCATCGCGGCCGGTTCGGCAATGACGACCTGATAGTTCAGATCGCCTTCCTTCATCTTCGCGGCGAGTTCGTCCATGCCGACGGCGTCAGCACCGGCGGCCTTGGCCTCTTCGGCCTTGGCGCCCTGCGCGAACACCGCGACGCGCACCGACTTGCCGTTGCCGTGCGGCAGCACAGTCGAACCGCGCACGTTCTGGTCGGACTTCTTGGCATCGATGCCAAGGTTCATCGACATGTCGATCGATTCCTTGAACTTGGCGGTCGCGCAGGTCTTCAGCAGCGTAATCGCTTCGTCAAGGCCGTAGTTCTTGGTCGCTTCAACCTTGCCGGCGAACGCCTTCTGTTTCTTGGTGATCTTTGCCATGGCTTACTTCTCCACCACTTCGATGCCAATCGAACGAGCCGAGCCCGCGATCAGGCGCATCGCCGCTTCCATGCTGCCGGCGTTGAGATCCGGCATCTTCAGCTTCGCGATCTCTTCGACCTGCTTCTTGGTGATCTTGCCCACCTTCTTGGTGTGCGGCGTCGGCGAACCGGACTCGATTCCGGCCGCCTTCTTGATCAGCGTCGTCGCCGGCGGTGTCTTGGTGATGAACGTGAACGAACGATCCGAGTAGACCGTGATCACGACCGGGGTTGCGATACCCGGCTCGAGCTTCTGCGTGGCAGCATTGAACTGCTTGCAGAACTCCATGATGTTGACGCCATTCTGACCGAGCGCCGGACCGACCGGCGGTGCCGGATTGGCCTTGCCTGCAGGAATCTGCAGTTTGATATAGGCCGTAACCTTCTTTGCCATGAGTTAAAACTCCACTGTGGGTGCGAACGCCTGATGAGGGCTCCCCGTTAAAAATGTGACTCGTGATTCGTGATTCGCGGCAATGCCTGAATCACGATCACCAATCACGGCTAATCAGCCTTTTTCCACCTGAGAAAATTCCAGGTCAACTGGCGTCGAACGGCCGAAGATGAGCACTGCAACGCGCAAGCGGTTCTTCTCGTAGTTGACCTCTTCGACGACGCCCTGGAAGTCCGCGAATGGACCTTCCTTGACGCGCACCGATTCACCCGGCTCGAACAGGGTCTTCGGACGCGGCTTCTCGACCGACTCGGTGACGCGGTTGAGGATCTTCTCGGCTTCCTTGTCGGAAATCGGTGCCGGCTTGTCCGGCGTACCGCCGATGAAGCCCATGACCTTGGGCGTCGACTTGACGAGATGCCAGGTGTCCTCGTTCATGTCCATCTGGACCAGAACGTAGCCAGGGAAGAACTTGCGCTCGGTGGTGCGCTTGACGCCTTCCTTGATCTCGACCACTTCCTCGGTCGGCACCAGGATGTCGCCAAACTGCTCCTGCAATCCGGCGCGATTGATGCGCTCCTTGAGCGCCTTCATCACCGAATTCTCATACTGCGAGTAAGCGTGCACGACATACCAGCGCATCGTCATATTTATGCTCCGCGGCCAGTAAGGAACTCGACACCCTTGAGCAGCACCGCGTCCAGCCCCCACAACAGCAGGGCCATGATCAGGACGACGACTGCCACCATCAGCGTGGTCTGGACACTCTGCTGGCGCGTCGGCCAGACGACCTTGCGCATTTCAGTGCGCGCACCGCTGATATACCCCCACAGCTCACGCCCAAGCGTAGTCTGATAGGTCAGCGTCAGCGTGACGGCAAAGCCGGCAAGCAGGATCAGGGTCCGGACCAGCGAATTGAACTGGCCCTCGAAGTAATAGAACGCGAACATGCCGCCGAGCAGGGCTACGGCAGCAATGAACAGAAAAGCTGCGTCCTTGTGCGAGGAACCAGCTTTTTCAGTATTTTGGGCTTCCATGAACTCGTTCTTAGGCCGCGCAGTTATAGAGGCAACGCTGCGTGGCAGGGCGGGAGGGTTTCGAACCCCCAACCTGCGGTTTTGGAGACCGCCGCTCTACCAGTTGAGCTACCACCCTGTATTTACGCGGCAAAGCCAAAAAGGGGCGCGGATTTTAGGCAATCCGCGCCCACAAGTCAAAGGCGACTTAGGCCAAGATCTTCGTTACCACGCCGGCGCCGACGGTGCGGCCGCCTTCGCGGATGGCGAAACGCACGCCGTCTTCCATCGCGATCGGGTTGATCAGCTCAACCGTCATCTGCACGTTGTCGCCCGGCATCACCATTTCCTGGTTGAAT
>DATCXY010000337.1:0-3273 GCA_036570585.1 Solimonas sp.
GACGGCCGAGCTGGTCGCCGAACGCTACGGCATCTCGCGTGCGCAACAGGACGAGTACGCGCTGCAGAGCCAGCAGCGCACCGCGGCGGCGCAGCAGGCCGGCAGCTTCGACGACGAGATCGTCGCGATGACGGCCAGCAAGCAGCTGTTCGACAAGGAAGGCAATCCGGGCGGCACCGAGCAGGTCACGCTGAGCAGCGACGAAGGCAATCGACCGTCGACGACGCTGGAAAGCCTGTCCAGCCTGAAGCCGGTGTTCAAGGACGGCCAGTGGATCAAGCAGGGTCAGCACATCACCGCCGGCAATGCCTCGCAGTTGTCGGACGGCGCAGCGGTCACGGTGCTGATGAGCGGCGAGCAGGCCAAGCGTCGTGGCCTCAAGCCGCTCGGTATCTATCGTGGCTTCGCGGTTGCCGGCTGCAAGCCGGACGAGATGGGCATCGGTCCGGTGTTCGCGATTCCGAAGCTGCTCGAACGCAATAGCCTGAAAGTGTCGGACATCGGCCTCTGGGAATTGAATGAAGCGTTCGCCTGTCAGGTGATCTATTGCCGCGACAAGCTCGGCATCGACAACGACAAACTCAACGTCAACGGCGGCGCGATCGCGATCGGCCATCCGTTCGGCATGAGCGGCGCGCGCATGGTGATGCACGCGCTGATCGAAGGTCGTCGTCGCGGCGCGCGTTATGTGGTGGCGACGATGTGTATCGGGGGCGGCATGGGTGCCGCGGGGCTGTTCGAGATTCCGGCCTGAGCGGTCGGCGCTTACGTGTAAAACATAATTCTCGCGGCGCGCGCCAGCACGATCCGGAAGTTCCGGAACCGCGTTGACTGCAGCGACGCGAACAGATGAGAGGAGAGTTTCGATGAAGGCAACGCCAGCGTCGGCGGGGCGGGATCCCGAGAGTGCATCATCCACCGGCGGCTGGCCCGCGCTGGTGTTGACGTTGATCGTCGCCGCCGCGGCGATCTACGCGTTCTCGCCACGACCGGCGCCGCCCTTCGCGCCGACCGAGGTTCATCCGGATGGCGTGTTGATCGATGGCCTGGCACGCGACGGCGATCGTCTGCTCGCGGTCGGTGAACAGGGCAACATCCTTTACGCCGATAGCGTCAAGGGACCGTGGCATGAGGCCAAGGTGGAGCCGCAGCGCGGCTCGACTCTGACCAAGGTCAAATTCCTCGACGACAAGCTCGTGCTGGCGGTCGGCCACGACGGCTGGATCCTGCGCAGCAGTGACCGTGGCGAGACCTGGAAGGAAGCGTTTTTCATTCCGACCCCGAACGACGACGACAGCGCCGGCCCGTCCATGGCCGACGGCGGCATTGCACCGCCACCCGACGCCAGCAGCAGTGCCGAGCCACCCGCTGATGCATCGATGAGTGCTGAACCGCCGGACGATGCCGGCACCAGCGCCGAACCGCCATCGTCCGACTGGGGCGATGCCGATCCGTTCGGCAGCGACGCGACGATGCCGCTGCAGCCCGACCCGCTACTCGGCATCGCCGGCCCCTTCAATGGGCGGATCTTTGCGTTTGGCGGTTTCGGCTTGATGCTGAAGTCGGAGGATCAGGGCCAGAACTGGACGCGGGTCACCGACGCGACGCTCGGCGATCATCATCTCAATGCGATGGTGCGTGCGGCCGACGGCGCGCTGATCGTGGTCGGCGAGCGCGGTCTGATGGCGCGCTCAGCGGACAACGGCGACAGCTGGCAGCTGCTGCCGCAGGTTTATGACGGCTCGTTCTTTGGCGTGCTCGCGCTCAAGTCCAAGGCCTTGCTCGCCTTCGGCATGCGCGGCCACGTGTTCCGCAGTGGCGATGACGGCAAGAGCTGGCAGGAAAGCAAGGTGCCGACCGGCTCGTCGCTGTTCGGCGGCAAGGTCGACGCCAGCGGCAATGTCGTGTTGGTCGGCGCCGGGAGCACGCTGCTGGTTTCCAGCGACGATGGCCTCAGTTTCACGCAACCGGTCGATACGGACTTCCATGATCTGGCGACGGTATTGCCGGTGACGGACAGCAGCTGGCTGGTCGGTGGGGATGGCGGCATCAAGCTGGTCACGTCTGCACAACACAACAAGGGAGCGCAGCCATGAAGGGCATGCTGCATCGCTGCGTCGACGGTATCTCCGATTTCCTGATTGGCTGGCGACATGCACTCGCCATCCTGTTCTTCGCGATGACGGTGTTCTTCGGCTGGAGCGCAGCGCGCGTTCAGCTCGACCCGGGCTTTCTGAAACAGATTCCCATCAAGCATGAATACATGCGCACGATGATGGATCACTTCAAGAATTTTTCCGGCGCCAACAATCTGCTGGTCAACCTGCACTGGAAGGGCGAAGGCGATATCTACAACGCGCCGTTCCTCGACGCGATGCGCAAGGCGACCGACGATGTGTTTCTGATTCCGGGCATAGACCGCACGCATGTGGCGTCGATCTTCACGCCGAACACTTATTACATCGAAATCACCGAGGATGGTTTCAAGGGCGCGCCGGTGGTGCCCGCGCGGTTCTCGGCGACACCGGAACAACTCGATCGCGTGCGCCACAACGTCTCGCTGTCGGGCCAGGTCGGCCTGCTGGTCGCCAACGATTTCAAGAGCGCGTTGATCCGTGCCGATCTGCAGGAGGCCGACACCGGCAACCCCGAGAAGGCGCAGATCTTCTACCAACAGGTGATGACCAGCCTCGGCAATATCCGTGGCCGCTTCGAGAGCAAGACAAAATATCTCTACACACTCAAGGGAGATCATCCGCCGTTCAAGAAGGGTGACCAGGTCGACCAGGGTTACGTCGACTATGGCTGGATGCTGCGCGTGCAGCCGTTCTACGAGCGGCCGCCGGGCGGTGGCGAACTGGTCAAGATCAAGGGTAGCGAACTGGACGTCAAGCAGGTTGCCAACCCGGATTACAACCCGAACGTCGAGGTCAACATCATCGGCTTCGCGCAGTTGCTGGCCGATGTCATCAGCGGACTGGTCGGCGTGTTCGCGTTCTTCGCGATCGCATTCGTCATCACCCTGGTGCTGCTGTATCTGTACACGCGTTCGGTGCGATTGACGCTGGTGGCGCTGGTCGTCGCCCTGCTGCCGGTGCTGTGGCTGGTCGGCATCCTGCCGCTGATCGGTTTCGGCATCGATCCGATGTCGATTCTGGTGCCATTCCTGATCTTCTCGATCGGCGTCAGCCACGCCGTGCAGATGACCAACGCCTGGCGTGCCGAGGTCGTGCGCGGCAGTACGGCGGTCGAAGCGTCGCGGGCGTCATTCCG
>DATCXY010000338.1:0-2276 GCA_036570585.1 Solimonas sp.
AATGAGTCGTTTCAACTTTGCAGTTCGGGTCTACTACGAAGACACCGATGTCAGTGGCGTCGTCTATCACGCCAATTACCTGCGCTATTTCGAGCGCGCGCGCAGCGAATGGTTGCGCGCACTCGGCATCGGCCAGGACCAGCTGATGCAGCAGCTCGGCGTCGCGTTCACCGTTGCCAATCTGGAAATCGACTACCGCAGTCCGGCGCGGCTCGATGACGAGCTGGAAGTGCAGACCACGGTGCCGCAGATTCGCCGCGCCAGCATCAGTTTCGAACAGGCGCTGCGCCGATCGGGACAAGCGCCGGTGCTGGCGCGGGCGCGGGTGCGTGTTGCCTGCGTCGACAGTCGCGAATTCCGTCCGATCGCGCTGCCCGATGTGCTGTTACAAGCGATTGAAGCCGGAAAGCAAGCGGAAAATATTTAACGCGAACCGGCTGCTCGGCGTGAACCCCGATACGGGGAATGTTAAGGTTGACAAGTTACTTTTCGTGTCCGTTTCCCCGGGGCCCACGCTTTCCATGAATGCCAATCTTTCGTTGACCCATCTGATCCTGCAGGCCAGCGCACTGGCGCAGATCGTGCTTTTCCTGCTGGTCGTTGCCTCGGTGATGTCCTGGGCCGTGATCTTTGGCAAGCGCGCGCTGCTGGCGCGTACGGCCAAGGATGCCGCGCAGTTCGAGGAACGCTTCTGGAGTGGCGGCAATCTGGCCGACCTTTATGAAAGCGTGCGCCGGGATCCCAATGTCCGTGGTGAAGCGGCCGTTTTTGTTGCGGGCTACGAAGAGTTCGTGCGACAGCAGACCAGCGGCAAGGCCGATCCCGATGATGTGCTCGCGGCCGTGCAGCGCCAGTTGCGCGTCGCGCACACGCGCGAAGTCGAGCGGCTCGATGGTGGTCTGGCGTTTCTGGCGACGGTCGGTTCGACCAGCCCCTACGTCGGTCTGTTCGGCACCGTCTGGGGCATCATGAGCGCCTTCATCTCGATCGGTAACGTCAAGCAGGCGGCGCTGGCCACTGTTGCGCCCGGCATTGCCGAAGCGCTGATCGCGACCGCCATGGGCCTGGTCGCGGCGATTCCGGCGGTCATCGCCTACAACTTCTTCACGCGTGGCGTTGATCGCCTCGATTCGCGCTTCCAGGTCTTTTGCGAAGAGCTGGTCGGCATCATCGAGCGCGGCCTGCGCAGCGGTAAAGCGTAATGGGCGCGTCGATCCAGAGCGGCGGTCGCGGCAAGCGGCGCATGAACGCCGACATCAACGTCGTGCCGTACATCGACGTGATGCTGGTGCTGCTGATCATTTTCATGATCACGGCGCCGCTGATGACGCAGGGCGTCGACGTCGATCTGCCGGACGCGCAAGCAGAGTCGCTGACCGTGCCGGAAGATCCGCCGACACTGCAGATCCTCGCCGACGGCACGTACAAGCTCAACGGCGATGTCGTGGATGAAGCAGGTCTGGCGACCCGGATTCAAGAGCTGATGTCGGCCAAGCCGGACCAGATGATTCTGGTCAACGGCGACGCCAAGGTGCCGTATCAGTTTGTCGTGCAGGGCATGGCGATTCTGCGCGGCGCGGGCGCAACCAAGATCGGCTTCGTGACTGAACCTGTCGAGGCGAAAGCGCCTAAACGCTGATGATCGAGCGTCGCTACCTCGTCGCAGCGCTTGGGCTGCACGTTGTCATTTTCGCGCTGATGTTCGCGAGCGCGTTCTTTCATCACAAGATCGTCGCGCCCGCGCCGATTGAAGCGACGCTGGTTTCCGCCGATGCCATTCCTGCCAAGGCTCCGAAGGTCGCGCCCGCCCGGGAAGAACAACAGAAGCAGCCGGTCGAAGACGTCAAGCCGCCGGAGCCGCCGAAACCGGTCGAGCCACCAAAGCCGGTCGAACCACCGAAGCCGCCGCCGAAACCGGAACTGACCGAAGCGCAGAAGCTCGAAAAGCAGAAGCAAAAGGAAGCGCTCGCCGAGCAGAAGCGGCAGGCTGAAACCGCGCGCAAGGAGAAGGAGGCCGAGATCAAGGCCGAAGCCGAGCGCAAGAAGCAGGAAGATCAGAAGAAGAAGGCCGAGGCCGAGCAAAAGCGGCAGGACGAATTGCGCAAGAAGCAGGAAGAGGCCGAACAGAAGCGGCTCGAAGCGCAGCGCCAGAAGGAAATCGCGGCCGAGCAGGAACGACTCAAGCGCGAGGCCGAGGCCGCCGAAGCGGCGCGCCGCAAGGCCGCGATGGACGCGGCGATGGCCGCCGAGCAGCAGGGTCGTATCCAGGCCGCGCA
>DATCXY010000339.1:0-3051 GCA_036570585.1 Solimonas sp.
TCAGCCTGGAACTTGATCGGTGAAAACGCCCAGGTCACGACGCCGGAGGCGAGCGTCACGCCGACCAGCGCGACGACTTTGCCGGTGAAGGCCATCGCTTCGCGGTAGGCCTGCTTGAGTGGAATACCTTCACGCTGGCGCGCGAGCTGGACCGACAGCAGATACAGCGCGTAGTCGACACCGATGCCGACGCCGAGTGCGATCACTGGCAGCGTCGCGACCTTGACGCCGATGCCGAGCCAGACCATCAGTGCCTCGCAGAGGATCGAAGCCAGCATCAGCGGCAGGATGGCGACGACGACCGCGCGCCAGCTGCGGAACGTGATGAAGCAGAGCAGAGTCACCGCCCCGTACACGTAGAACAGCATGGTGTGGTTGGCGTGCTTGACGACGATGTTGGTCGCCGCATCGATGCCGGAGTTGCCGGCGGCCAGCAGAAACTGCCGATCCTTGCTGTTGTGCGCGGTGGCGAATGTTTTCGCCACCTCGACGACGCGGTCGAGCGTCGCGGCTTTGTGGTCCTTGAGGAAGGCGATCACCGGCATCACCGAGCACTCGGTATTGAACAGGTCGGGGTTGTTGACCGAGGCCTGTTGCGCGGCGTAGTTCAGCGTATCCTGATTGCGCGTCACGGTCAGCCACTTGCTGCTGCCCTCATAACTGCCGGCCGTGATCTGGCGCACGGCGTCCGCCAGCGAAACAGTTTGCTGCACACCCGGCACCTGCTGCAGCTGCCACGCAAGTTGATCGGCTTCCTGCAGGGTTTCGTAGCTCAGGCAGCCCTCGGGCGACGTCTTGACGATGACAGCGAAGACGTCGCTGGACAGACGATAGTTGGCAGTGACGAAGGCGTTGTCGCGGTTGTAGCGCGAGTCCGACCGCAACTCCGGAGCGCCCGGATCGAGATCGCCAATCTGCAGATGGCGGCTGACCGCATAACCGCCGACCGCCAGCAGCATGGCGACGCCGATTGCGCTGTACGCCCAGCGCCGCTCGGTGAAGCGATCAAGCCCCCCCCAAAGCCGGCCGATGCCGGAATGCGTCGCGTCGCTTTGCTCATCGGCCAGACTGCGCTGCGCGGCGTCGGCGCTGACGCCGATGTAGGACAGCAGCACCGGCAACAGCAGCAGATTGGTGAACACCAGCACGGCGACGCCGATGCTGGCAGTGATCGCCAGATCCTGAATCACCGGGATGTCAATCATCACCAGCACCGCGAAGCCCACCGCATCCGACAGCAGCGCGGTCATGCCGGCGAGGAACAGGCGGCGGAAGGTATAGCGCGCGGCGACGTAGCGGTGCGTGCCGCGACCGACGTCGCGCATGATGCCGTTCATCTTCTGTGCGCCATGCGAGACGCCGATGGCGAACACCAGAAACGGTACGAGCATGGAATACGGGTCGAGCGCGTAACCCAGCGCTGCGACCAGACAGAGCTGCCAGATCACCGCGATCGTGGAACAGCCAATCACCAGCAGCGTGCTGCGCAGGCAGCGCGTGTACGCGTAGAGCACGATCGCGGCGATCAGCGCGGCCACCGCGAAGTAGGCCAGGACCTTGATCAGGCCGTCGATGAGGTCGCCGACCAGCTTGGCGAACCCGACGATGTGGATGCTGATCTTGCCGTGACTTTCGGCCTGATACTTCTGGCGGATGTCCTCCAGCGCCTTGCACAGCGCACGGTAGTCGAGCAGCTTGCCGGTCACCGGATCCTTGTCGAGCAAGGGCACGAAGATCACGCTCGACTTCTGATTGGTCGCGACCAGATTCTGCGCCGCCGCCGAACGAGCGATGTTGGCGCGCAACTGCTCGGTCATCTTCGCCGAGCCGTCGTAGTCGTCCGGCATTACCGGGCCGCCGACGAAACCTTCTTCGGTCACTTCGGTCCAGCGCACCGCCGGCGTCCACAGCGACTTCAACCAGGCGCGATCGACGCCATGCGTCAGGAACAGCTCGTCGTTGATCTGACGAAGGACCGCTTCGTACTGCGGATCGAAAATATCACCCTGCGTGTTTTCGACCACCACGCGCACGGAATTGCCCATGCCGCGCAACTGATCGCGGTTGTCGAGAAAGTTGCGAATGTACGGTTGCGACTGCGGAATCATCTTTTCGAAGCTCGGCCGCAGCGCGAGTTTCGACACGGCGAACGCGCCCAGCACGATCGTCAGCACGATGCAGATCACCACCATCAGTCCGCGGTGATTGAAGACCAGGCGTTCCAGGCGATTGCCCGAGTGCGCGTCGAAGTCACGTGGATCGGCAACCACCGGCATCGCATCGCCAGCATTGATATCGACGCTCATGGCGTGTTCTGCATGCCGGCGCCGATGCGCACGGTCTTCAGACCCAGCGGTCCGCCGATCAGCAGACGGTCCGGCCCGAGCGACAACACCGCGCTGGCCGGCACGCGGACATCGACGGGCGCCGGCGCGAGCGTCGCGCCACCGTCGCTGGAAATCAGCACCTGACCGGTCTGGCCGATCAGCATGATGCGATGATCAAAAGTGGTGGCGGCGGACAGACTGGCATCCAGATGGGTGTCCAGCGCCTGCCAGCTCGCACCGTGATCGGTGCTGCGCCAAGCGTGCCCGCGCAGACCATAGACGATCACACCTGCGTCGTCGCCGGTGATGCCAAACAGCGTGCCGCCGTAGGGTAGCGCCAGCGCACGTAGACGCTGGGCGTCCGCGTCGAGCTTGAGCACCAGCCCCTGCTCGCCGACGGCATAGATCGAACCGCCGACCTGGCGGATTGCATAGAGGTGATACGCCTTCGGGTTGTCACTGCGATCCAGCCAAGGCATCCAATGCTCGCCGCCGTCGCTGGTAGCCAGCACCAGGTTGAAGGCGCCGACGATGTAGCCGTGGTCGGCATCGGCGAACCAGACGTCGAGGAACGGCTGGTCTGGCCCTTCGTCGGCAAAGCGCTGGGCATCCGCCTGCAATCGCGCGTAGCGATCATCGTCCCAGCCCTCGGGCCGATGCGCGGCGTACCATTTCACGAGCAGCTTGCCGAGCGAGCGGCCATCCAGCTGCCGGGTCCAGCTCG
>DATCXY010000340.1:0-6606 GCA_036570585.1 Solimonas sp.
CTGCGAAGTGCGATCTATCGCCGCATGCTGGCGCAGTCGCCGCAATACTTCGAGACCACGCGCACCGGCGAGGTGCTGTCGCGCCTCACGGGTGACACGACCCTGGTGCAGACTGTGGTCGGCTCGTCGATGTCGATGGGCCTGCGCAGTTTTTTCCAGTTCACCGGCGGCATGCTGATGCTGGCCGTGACCAGCGCCAAACTGTTCTCGGTGACGCTGGCGTTGCTGCTGTTCGTGGTGGTGCCGCTGATCTTGGCGGGACGACGGCTGCGCCGGCTGTCGCGCGAATCGCAGGATCGCATCGCCGACAGTTCGGCGGTTGCCGGTGAAGTGCTGAACGCGATTCCGACCGTGCAGGCGTTCACCAACGAGCGCTACGAGACCGATCGTTTCGACGACGCGGTCGAACGCAGCTTCGTCTCGGCGATTCGCCGCACGCTGGCGCGCGCGCTGCTGACCGGCGGCATGATCGTCGGCGTGTTCGGCGCGATCGTGTTCGTCTTGTGGCTCGGTGCGCAATCGGTGGCGTCCGGCACGATGACGGCCGGCGAGCTGACCTCGTTCATCATGTACGCGGCAATCACCGCCGGCGGCGTTGGCGTGCTTGCTGAAGTCTGGGGCGATGTCATGCGCGCGGCCGGCGCAACCGAACGCCTGATGGAACTGCTGAGCGCCGCGCCGCAGATTGCGCCACCGGCGCAGCCCCGCGCGCTGCCGGAAACGCAACAGGCACGTCTGCAGTTCGACAAGGTTGCGTTCCACTATCCGTCGCGGCCGCTGACGCCAGCGCTCGATGGCATGACGCTCGACATCCGCGAGGGCGAGACGGTGGCGCTGGTTGGCCCCAGCGGTGCCGGCAAGACCACGGTGTTTCAGTTGCTGCAGCGTTTCTACGACGTCGGCTCCGGTGCGATCCGGCTCAACGGTGTCGACATCCGTGAACTCGATCCGCACAGCCTGCGTGCTCATATCGGTCTGGTGCCGCAGGAGCCGGTCGTGTTTTCAACGAACGCGATCGAGAACATCCGCTATGGCCGTCGCGACGCCAGCGATGCCGAGGTCACCGCGGCAGCGCGCACGGCGCTGGCTGATGAATTCATCGTGCGGCTGCCGGAGGGTTACCAGACCTTTCTCGGCGAACGGGGCACGCGTCTGTCGGGCGGCCAGCGTCAACGCATCGCCATCGCCCGCGCGATTCTGAAGAACCCGCCGCTGTTGTTGCTCGATGAAGCCACCAGCGCGCTTGATGCCGAGAGCGAGGCGCTGGTGCAGCGCGGCCTGGAAGCGGCGATGGAAGGCCGCACCACGCTGATCATCGCGCACCGTCTCGCTACCGTGCAGCGCGCCGATCGCATCGTCGTGCTCGAAAATGGCCGCATCGTCGAGATCGGCACGCCCGCTGAACTGGCGCGCAGCGGCGGCCTGTATGCGCGGCTGGCGAGCCTGCAGCTCGTCTCGTAGCGGAGCGTGTCCCAAGGACTTCGTCATCGTGCGGCGGCGACACGGCGGTGGCATGTTCACGACAGCTTCAGATGTCGGGATAATGATGGCGCCGGTACAAGTCCGCCTTCTTCCTATCGTGAGTTGCCATGAACCGTCTGCAAGCCGTCCATGCGCTGGGTCAGTCGATCTGGTTTGATTTCATCAGCCGCGAGCTGCTGTCGTCGGGGCGCTTGCGCCAGCTGATCGATGAGGACGCGCTCACCGGCCTGACATCGAATCCCGCGATTTTCGAGAAGGCGATTGGCGCGGGCAACGACTACGATGCGCAGCTGCGCACGCTGGTCGAGGCCGGCACGCACGAACCGGCCGAGCTGTTCGAGCGACTTGCGATCGATGACATCCGCGCCGCCGCCGACGAGTTCCGCAAGGTTTATGACCAGACGCGCGCGGCCGACGGTTACGTCAGCCTCGAAGTTTCACCGCGGCTTGCGCATGATGCGCCGGGCACGATCGCGCAGGCGCGCCGGCTGTGGAGCGAGGTACGACGCGACAATCTGATGATCAAGGTGCCGGGTACACCGGCCGGCTGCGAGGCGCTGCGTACGCTGATCGGCGAGGGCATCAATGTCAACGTCACGCTGTTGTTCTCTCGCGAGGCTTATCGCGCGGTCGCTGAAGCGTATATCGATGGCGTCGAGATCTGGGCGGAGCGCAATGGCAGTGCCGGCCAGATCGCCAGCGTCGCGAGCTTCTTCGTCAGCCGCATCGATGCCGCAATGGATGCCCAGGTGCAGGCGCGCATCGACGCGGGCGACGCTGCCGCGGCGCGCCTGCGGCCGCTGCTCGGGGCGATTGCGATCGCCAATGCGCGGCTGGCCTACCAGGACTACCGCGACATCTTCGCGACGCCGCGCTGGCAACAGCTCGCGCAGCAGTCGCGCGCGCGGCCACAGCGTCTGCTGTGGGCCAGCACCGGCACCAAGAACCCGACGTACCGCGACACGCTGTATGTCGAAGAGCTGATTGGCGCGGATACCGTCAACACGGTGCCGCCGGCAACGCTGGATGCGTTCCGCGATCATGGCGAAGCGCGTTCGCGGCTACAGCATGCGCTTGCTGATGCCGAGGCAGTATTCGCGGCGATCGATGCGCTGAAGTTGCCGTTCGCCGAGGTTGTCGCAAGACTGCTCGATGAAGGCGTGCAGTTGTTCATCGACGCCGATGACAAGCTGCTCGCCGCTGTCGCGCGCAAGCGCGACGTGATCACGGCGGGCTGAGCCCTGGCGTCGTGTGGCTTGCGTTTGCGGCTGAGCGCATTCTGAATGCACAAGTCAGTTTCAATTCACGGCCAGCAGGCAGGATGGTGTGGCCGGAAATGATCCGGTCCTACCCCGGACCCCGACAGGATGTCGCGGTCTGTTGCGACAAGGAGAGTCAGAATGAAGATGAAAGCCATGCTTGTAGCGACGATGCTCACGGTGGGCGCAGCCCCGCTGCTGGCGCAGGCTGATACCGCGCCGGCCCACAAGACCGAAGCGGGACAATATGTGTCCGATTCTGCGACCACCGCCAAGGTCAAGACGGCGCTGCTGGCCGAGAAGGGCCTGAAGTCGACCGACATCAGCGTCGAAACCAAGAACGGCACCGTGCAACTGTCGGGCTTCGTGGTTTCGTCGGCGCAAATCGATCAGGCGATGGATGTCACCAAGCACGTGGATGGCGTGAAGGACGTGAAGAACGACCTTCGCCTGAAGACCGCCACCGAATAACGGTGCAGGTCTTCGACCCCGCCGCAGCCTCGGCTGCGGCGGGATTTTTTTGCGCCGGAAACAGGGATCCGGCGCCGCCTAATCCCACTCACGCTTGAAGCGGGCGATCGCGCGCCGATCTTTCTTGCTGGGGCGCTGATCGGGCAGGGTCTGCCCGTCGGCCTGATGTTGCAGTTTCAGCTGTTCGCGATGCGCGATGCTCTCCGCGGTTTCGGCGTATAGCTGCTGTGCTAGCGGCGCGCCGCCGCGCTTGATCGACAGGCCCTCGACGATGACTTCGACGTCGCTGTGGCCGCGGCGCACCAGCAGGCGCATGCCGACCCGAACCTCTTTTGCGACCTTGCAGCGTTCACCCTCGCAACGTACGTGGCCGGCTTCGATGGCTTCCTTGGCGAGTGTGCGTGTGCGAAAGAAGCGCGCAGCCCATAGCCATTGGTCGAGTCGGACGGCGTCTGTCATCAAAGGCGACCTAGCGGTGCAGGCCGCACTCGGTCTTCGGCTTGCCGATCCAGCGCCCGCTGCGGCCTTCGCCCGGGACCGTGCAGTGCACGCAGCCGATTGAGTGATAGCCCTTGGCGACCAGCGGATGAAACGGCAAATCGTGCTCGCGGATATAGGCATCGCGCTGGGCATGCGTGACATCGAGCATTGGATTGAACTTGAGGATGCCGCCGCGAGCTTCGAAGATGTCGAGTTGCGCACGATGCTCGGTGTCGGACCGCATCAGACTCGACACCCATACCTCGTAATTCGGTTTGATCGCGTCCAGCGGCTCGACCTTGTTGATCGCGCAGCAGAAATCCGGATCGCGCTCGTAGGTTTTGTCGTCGATGCTGAATTGGTGTTTCCAGCTTTCGGCGCGAACGCTGAATACATCGAGGCCGAAGCGTTCGATCAGGTAGTCGCGGTAGGCCAGCGTCTCCGGAAAGTGGTAACCAGTATCGATGAACGCGAATTTCTGCCGCGGTTCCAGCGTCGAGATCAAATGCAGAAAGTACGCCGAGGTGGCCGCGAATGACGAAGTGACCAGGACCTTGTCGACATCGAATTCGCGGTACATCTGCTGGATGCGGTGGTCGAAATCCATCGGCGTATAGCGCGCATTGAGTGTCGCGATCTCGTCCGCATTGCGGACTGCGATGCTGCTCACCGGCGCTGTTTCGACCACGTCCACGAAAGGATCCTGCTCTGAAGATATTGAGGGCGTGCATTTTAGGGGATCGCATGGCCGCCGGGCGCCCCCGATCAAAATGGAATAAGCAAAGAGCTGGCGCTCTGGCGTTTTCGGCTGGCGTAAAATCGCCGGATGCGCGGATTCACTCGGGCGGGACCGATGTTGCTGGCGGCGGTGTCGCTGGCAATCTGGGTTCCGGCGTGGGCCGCGGCACCGGCACCCGGCGATATCCCTCCCGACGAGCTCGGCATCGGGATTGACGGGCAAGCGGTGCGGGTCAGTGATTTTCGCGGTCGGGTGCTGATCACGACATTCTGGGCGTCCTGGTGCGGACCCTGCGTGCGGGAATTGGAACTGCTGGAGCGGCTGCAGCGGGTTGCGGGGCGTGATCGCGTGGTGGTGGTCGGCGTCAATTGGAATGACAGCGCTGCGCGCTATCAGCTGATCCGGCAGCGGCTGCGCGGCCTGTCGTTGACGCTGACGCGCGATGACAGTGGCCGGGTTGGTGAGCGCTACGCGGTGCGGGTGATCCCACGCATGTTCATCGTTGACCAGGATGGCAAGCTCGCTTACTCGCATACCGGTTATGACCCGGAGTCGTCGATCGACAGCATCCTGATCGAGGTCAATCAGCTGCTGCAGCATCCGCCGGTGTCGCTGATGCCCAGCTCATCAGGTCATGGCGGGGACTGACGGCAAGTTTCTACGAGCGAGCGGGCAGCGACGAGGGCGATGATCCGCGGGACGGACGCCGGATCGTGAGGATTCAGCTGCGGTTCGGTGCCAAACCCTCGCGCAGCCTCTAGACTGCGATGATCAGGGAAGACGCGCCGCCCGGCGCGAAAAGACATGCACGCCAGCAAGTTCATCGTTTGTGAGCATTGTGATGTGGTCTATGAGCGCGCCGATCTGGTGCGCAAGCAGACTGCATTTTGTGTCCGCTGTGGCGCGGAGTTGTATCGCGGGCCGACGGTTCGCCTGCAGACGATGCTGGCGTTGATCGTCACCAGCCTGTTCGTGTTCATCATCGCCAATGCCTATCCGCTGGTGGCGATGGACATGAACGGCGTCGAGAATCGCAGCACGCTGCTCGGCTCGGTATTCGCGGCGTGGAATACCGGTGTTGGCGCGATTGCGATGCTTGCGGCGCTGACGGTATTCGTGTTTCCGCTCGCGCAGATCCTGCTGCTTGCCTATCTGCTCGGATCACTGCTCGTGCTGCACCGTGAGCCCATGGGCTTTGTCGACATCATGCATGCGCTGCGTCAGATGCGGCCGTGGAGCATGGTCGAGGTGTTTCTGATCGGAGCGCTGGTCGCAGTGGTCAAGATCGCCGGCATGGCCGATGTCCATGCCGAGCCCGGACTGTACGCGCTTGGCGTACTGACATTCCTGCTGGCGGTCATCAACGCCTTCGATCTGCGCCTGCTGTGGGATGCGCGCGACCGGTTGGCCGAATGAAGTTTCGTACCGCGACCGAAATGGGGTTGTTGCCATGCGAAGCCTGCGGCATGGTGTGCCGCGACGAGCCATCGATCGTGGCCCCGTGCTGTCCCCGTTGCGATGCGCCGCTTCATCACCGCAAACGTGACAGCGTGCGGCGCAGCTGGGCGTTCCTGATCGCCGCCGCAGTGCTCTACATTCCGGCCAATGTGCTGCCGATCATGAACACCAGCTCGCTGCTCTATAACCAGCAGAACACCATCCTCGGCGGTATCCGCGTGTTGTGGCTGGAAGGCTCCTGGGATCTGGCGTTGATCGTGTTCGTCGCCAGTATCTGCGTGCCGATCTTGAAGATCATTTCGCTGTGCGTGCTGCTGTTCAGCACGCACCGGCAATCGGCATGGGCACGCCGCGGCCGGGCGCGGCTGTATCGGCTGCTCGAATTCGTCGGCCAGTGGTCGATGCTCGATATCTTTGTCGTCGCACTGCTGGTGTCGCTGGTTGATTTTCACACCGTCGCCGAAGTGCGTGCCGGGCCGGGTGCGGTCGCGTTCGGTGCGGTCGTTGTATTGACGATGCTGGCGTCCATGAGTTTTGATCCGCGGCTGATCTGGGATGAGCCGCGAACCCTGACCTCACGAAAATGAGTGAATCATGAGCGATCGCGAAAACAATCCGGAACCGGACACGCCGCTGCCGAAGCCCGGGGTGCGCACCGGCCGGCGCTGGAGCCTGTCGCTGATCTGGCTGGTGCCGACCGTCGCCGCGCTCGCCGGC
>DATCXY010000341.1:0-4425 GCA_036570585.1 Solimonas sp.
AGCGTGGCGGCGACGCGCGCGACGTTCCAGCACGAGCCGCCCGGCACGCTGCGCCACTGGTCCGGACCGGTGCGGATCAGGTCGGTGAGCGCCTCGCCGAACACGACGAACTTTGGCAAAACAGCCGGATCAGGGGACGACATTCAGAACCTCGTAGCACGCGCCCATCGTGTGGTAGTCGGTCTTGCCGGCGGGGCTTTTCTCGTCACTGTAGCGCGTGTTGTCGCGGCGCAGGTGCGGTACCACGCACCGTGGCGATGATCGACGTGCTCGGCACCGGCGTCATGGTTTTTCTGGCGCTGCTGGCGATCTCGATCTTTCTTCTCTCGCACGACAGCCATCGCCACACGCTCGAAATGCAGAAGGTGATGCACGCCGGCGCCGCAATCGCGGCATCGCGTCGGTGCTTCGCGCAACAAAAAGGGCGGGCCTCAGCCCGCCCCTTTTCATCCGCTGCGATTCAGAACGCGCTGCACACCCGCGCGCCGTTGACGCCCAGCGTCTGGCCGCTGATGTAGCTTGCGGCTTCCGACGCGAGGAACGAGCACGCGGCGGCCATGTCTTCCGGCCGGCCGGCGCGCTTCATCGGCGACGCGGCGACGGTGCTGTCGACGTTGACCGGCGAGCCGCGCAGCATCGGTGTGTCGACGAAACCCGGCGGGATGTTGTTGACGGTGATGCCCTTGTCGGCGAATTCCAGCGCCAGCGATTTGGTCAGCGTGATCAGGCCGCCCTTCGACGACGAGTATTGCGACATGCCCTTCGAGCCGGTCTGCGCCGACGATGACGAGATGTTGATGACGCGACCCCAACCGGCCTTGAGCATGTCCGGGATCGCGGCCTGCGTCAGCAGGAACGGACCCATCAGATTGATGCGGTACATGCGCTCCATCGCTTCCTGCGTGACCTCGAGAAACGCGCCGAATGCGGTGATGCCGGCGTTGTTGACGAGGATCAGCACCGGACCGAGATCGGCGCGGATCTTCGCCAGAATGCTGTCGATGCTGTCCTTGGCGGCGGCGTCGCCGGCGTAGGCTTTGGCCTTGCCGCCCTCGGCTTCGATCAGCTTGACGGTTTCCGCGGCGGCATCGCCGTTCAGATCCCATACCGCGATCGTCGCGCCATCGCGCGCCAGCTGGATTGCGCAACCACGACCGATGCCGCTGCCGCTGCCTGTCACCACCGCTACCTTGCCCTTCAGAGACATCGTCCATTCCTCGCTTTGAGTTGAATTCATGGTGCCGAGCAGGCCAGAGCCTTTTAATCGACAGTGATGACTACCTTACCTAAATGCGCCTGCGCCTGCAGGTAGCGGTAAGCCTCGACGGCCCGAGAAAACGGGAACACGCGGTCGATCACCGGCTGCAATTGGGTGATCCCCATCGCCGCCAACAGCTTTTCGAGATCGCCGCGATTGCCGACTGCGATCGAATGCGTGGACAGCCCGCTGCGCATCATGAGCCGCGGATTGATCTGCGCCCCGAGTCCGCCGACGAAGCCGACGAGCGCGATCTGCGCATTGAACGCAACACAGGCGATTGACTGTTCGAGCGTGCCGGGTCCGCCGACCTCGACGATACGGTCGACGCCGCGACCATCGGTCAGCTCGCGCACGACGTCGCTCCACTGCGGATGCTGCCGATAGTTGACGGTTGCATCGGCCCCGAGCTCGCGCAGACGTGCGGCCTTTTCGTCGGACGAGGTGGTGGCGATCACGCGGCAGCCGAACGACCTGGCGAGTTGCAGCGCGAAGATCGAGACGCCGCCACTGCCCTGCACCAGCACGGTCTGGCCGGCGAGCAGCGGCAGCCCGCAGTGCAGCGCGCTCCACGCGGTGACCGCCGCGCACGGCAGCGTCGCCGCGGCCTCGAAGCCGAGGCTGTCGGGAATGCGCACGACGCCGTGCTGATCAAGCAGGACGTATTGGGCGAGCACGCCATCGACATCGCCGCCGAGCATGCCGCGCATGAACTCGGCTTCCGGGCGACCGGCGATCCAGCTCTGGTTGAACGCCGCCACCACGCGGTCGCCGGCTTTCACGCGCTGCACGCCGGCCCCGACCGCGACAATCTCGCCGGCACCGTCCGACAGGGGAACCAGGCCGGGCCGCACGCCCGGCAGCTGGCCCGCGGCGGCGAGCAGATCCCGATAGTTCAGCGACGTCGCGCGCATGCGCACGACGATCTGACCCGGGCCGGGCGTCGGCACCGGATCGTCGTGCAACGTCAGGCTCGCCAGATCGTCATTGAACGCGTCGAAGTGATAGGCCTTCATCGTTTCGGGCATGTGGAAAGGCTCCAGAGCGTGCGCGCCGCGGCTCGCGCGGCGATCGGATTTCGTGAGCCTCGCAGCTTGGCGCAGAACCAGGCGATCCGGAAGTGAAACGGCTATCGAGATCAGGACATGACGCGGCACGGCGGCCGCTCGATCGTGTGCGCTGTTCTGCCCGGCACCGGATAAGCGTGTCCATCATCACGGGGCCGCGAATCGCGCGCAGGCGGGCTGCTACGATGCGCCGTCATGATGTTTCCAACCCGCATACCATTCGCCCGCTTCGTCCGTGACGTTCTTTGCGATAGCAGGATCGCGGCGCATGGGTGAGGACTCCAGCAGACGGATCGTGCGGCTGATCAATTTTTTCGCTGCGCATCCGACCGAATCGTTCACGCTGTCGGAGGTGGTCGATCAGCTGTCGATCAGTCTTGGCTCCGCACATCGCGCACTGAGATCGCTGGCCGATGCGCGCTATCTCGTCCGTCATCCCGCGCACAAAACCTATTCATTGGGCCTCGCACTGGTCGCCGTCGGCCAGGCCGCGCTGGAACGACATCCGGCAGTGCATTTCGCGCGCGCCGAGATGGCGAAGCTGACGTCCGACCTTGATCTGCAATGCGTCGCCACCGCAGTCGTCGGCGACGAGCTGATGTCGCTCGCCAAGACCGGCGATACGCCGGCCGATCAGGGCATTCGCCGCGTCGGGGAACGTCGGCCGTTTGTGCCGCCGCTGGGACTCGGCCATGTGGCGTGGGCGAAACCGGAACTGATCGAATCGTACTTCGGCCGGCTGGCCACTTCCGGCAGCAGCTCGCGCGACCGGATGCTGCGCGCCTATCTGCGGCAGTCGCTGGAGGCGATTCGCCGTCGCGGGTATGCGATGGCCGCCGACGGCCCGGCAATGAAGTCGGTCTGGCAGGCGATCTGGGAACACGCCGCCAACACGCAAAATGAAAAGTACTGGGCGCAAATGCATCGCCTGCTCGGCGCGCTGTCCACCGACGAGTTCCAGTTGCTGACGCTCGACAGGATTCGCACGTTTCGGCTCGCGTATATCTCGGCACCGGTGTTCGCGGCGAGCGGCGAGGTGCTGTTGTCGATCTCGATGTCCGGCTTTACCAGGAAACTCGACGCCGGCGCTGTCGCGCGACTCGCCGAGCGCGTCAGCACGGCGGCCGCAAACGTCACTCGCGCCGCACATGGATGCGCGCCGCATTTCGCAGACGCGCGGACGAAGTAGGAATCGCGCGTCCGTTGGCGCAGGCGTCGCGGCGCGATGTCGTTTGCGATGAGTCCAAGGGAATCCGGGAATCGTCATTGCGAGCGCAGCGACGGACGTGAGCGGTGTTCGTCCGGATCACTGGTCGCTGCCCATCGTTTTCCAGATATGGAATCGCGATTCCCGACACCCGTGCTACTTTCCAGCGCCGCCGTGTGTTGTCGCGATGACGCCGCGAGCAGGCCCGCCGCGGTTCGAGCGGAAAGACCGATGAAGGAGAGTTGAGAATGAAGGTGCAGCCGGCCGCATTTTTCCGCACGACATTGCCGCTCGACCTGTCGCGGCTCGCAGACCTCGACAGCGGCCGCTATCACTCGATCTGGCTGCCGGACCACATGGTCAGCTTCTGGCCGGACTCGATCTGGACGCCGGAGTTCACCGACCTCGCGACCGCGTCGCCGTCTCCGCATCGCCATCTCGACGGCATGGCGGTCGCCGCAGCCGCGGCAGTGCTGACGAAGAACGTGCCGCTGGCGACGAGCGTCGTCGACACCGTGCGACGCCACCCGTCGCTGCTCGCGCAAAGCGCGCTGACGATCGACCATCTGGCGAAAGGCCGCTTCATCCTCGGCCTCGGCAGTGGCGAGACCGAGAACACCGTGCCTTACGGTTTCGATTTCTCGAAGCCGGTCGGCCGCTTCGAAGAAGCGCTGAAAGTCATTCGCCTGCTGTGGGACAGCGAAGGTCCGGTCGACTTCGACGGCCAGTTCTTCAAACTCCATCACGCGCGCCTCGATACCGAACCGTACGCAGGCAAGTTCCCGCGCATCTGGGTCGGCGCCAGCGGCCCGCGCATGCTCGACATCGCCGGCCGTTACGCCGATGGCTGGTGGCCGGCCGGCGCATGGACGCCGGAAGACTTCGCAGCCAAG
>DATCXY010000342.1:0-16443 GCA_036570585.1 Solimonas sp.
GATCAGGACCGCCGACGGCGTTTGCCCGGCCTACGTCTACCGACCGCAAGGCGCGGGGCCGTGGCCGGCAGTGCTGGTCTACATGGACGCGCTGGCGATCCGTCCGGCGATGCTCGAACTCGGACAGCGCCTCGCGACCCATGGCTACTTCGTGCTGCTGCCGGATCTGTTCTATCGCGTCGGCCCGTATGCGCCGATGGAGCCTCGCGAAGTGCTCGGCGATGAAAAGGGCCGCGCCGCGCTGTTCGGGAAATACATGACGTCGGCGGCGCCGGCGCTGATCATGTCGGACACGCGCGCGTTCCTCGACTTTCTCGCCGCGCAGCCCGATGTTCGCCCCGGCCCGATCGGCACCACCGGCTATTGCATGGGCGGCGCCCTGTCGTTGCGGGCCGCCGGCACCTATCCCGACGAGATTGCGGCCGCCGCGTCGTATCACGGCGGCAAGCTCGCCAGCGATGCGCCGGACAGCCCGCATCTGCTCGCCGCGAAGATCAAGGCACGGGTCTATGTGGCCGGCGCGATCGAGGATTCGTCGTTTCCGGACGAGATGAAAGCGCGACTCGAAGGCGCATTGAGCGAGGCCGGCGTCGAGCACCGGATCGAGACCTATCCAGCGAAGCATGGCTGGGTGCTGGCGGACATGCCGGTCTACGACGCCGGCGAAGCCGAGCATCATTGGCGCTCATTGACTGCGTTGTTCGACGCGACCTTGAAGCCATAGCGCACAACGCGTCAAGATCCGGCTGTCACAATTCGTGGCGCTCGAACGTCTGTTCGGTATGGACACCGCCGATCCCCGTTTCGATCAGTTGCGCCCGCGGCTGATGGGCATCGCCTATCGCATGCTGGGTTCGACCGGCGAATCCGAGGAGGTCGTGCAGGACGCGTGGTTGCGCTGGCATGACGCCGCACACGAGCGCATCGACAATCTCGAAGCCTGGTTGGTGACGGTCACGACGCGACTGGCGATCGATCGCCTGCGTGTGGCCAAGCTGCAGCGCGAACACTATGTCGGCACCTGGCTACCGGAGCCGCAGTGCAGTGACGGTCCGACGCCGGAGCAGATGGCCGAACGCGCCGACGACGTGTCGGTGGCGTTTCTCACGCTGCTGGAGCGACTGACGCCGGAAGCGCGCGCGGCCTTCCTGTTGCGCGAAGTGTTCGATGCCGATTACGACGAAGTCGCGCGCACGATCGGCAAGAGCGAGGCGGCGTGCCGCCAGCTTGTGCACCGCGCCAAGGTGCAGCTGCAGGACGAACGTCCGCGCTATGTCGTGCCACGCGAGGTTCATCAACACCTGATGGTGCGCTTCGCCGAGGCGCTGCGCAGCGGCAGCATGGCGACACTCAAATCGCTGCTCGCCGACGATGCGGTGCTGATCGGCGACGGCGGCGGCATCGTCACCAGTTTTCCGAAGCCACTGGTCGGCGGCTGGCGCATCGCCAAACTGTTCTTCGCCGGATTCCGCCGTTACGGCGCCGCGCAACGCATCGAGCTGGCACTGATCAACGGTGAATGGGGTGTGCTGCGCTTCGTCAATGGCGCGCTCGAATCGGCGTCGTCGTTCGAGACCGACGGCACGCGCATCGTCCGTGTCCACGTGCAGCGCAACCCGGAAAAGCTTGCGCGCATCGCTGCCGCGTACGCGGCTTAGCGGGACCTGTCACAAACCTGCAGCGTCATCCGTCTCTGGAATGAAGGACCGCCAGATGAGCGGCCCGAAAAATATCATCTCTCAACCCCGGAGCACGACATGACGCAACGCCTCGATTACGCTCAGCAATCCCCCGAGCTGTTCAAGAAATACGCCGCCCTCGGTGCGGCCGTCCGCCAGGGCAGCACGATCGAAACGACGATCCACCATCTCATCGACATCCGTGCCTCGCAGCTCAACGGCTGCGCGTTCTGCCTCGACATGCACATCAAGCAGGCGAAGATCCACGGCGAGCGTGAGCTGCGTCTGCACCACGTCGCGATCTGGCGCGAGTCGCCGCTGTTCAGTGCCCGCGAGCGCGCCGCACTGGCCTGGACCGAAGTGCTGACGAAGCTGCCCGAGCACGGTGTGCCGGACGACGTCTACGCCGCGGTGCTTGAGGAATACTCCGAGCAGGAGATTGTCGAGCTGACGTATTCGGTGATGGTCATCAACGGCTGGAACCGCATCAATGTCGCGTTCCGCGGCGTGCCTGGCGCGCTCGACAAGGCCTACGGGCTCGACAAGGCCGGGCTCAATTAAAAGGAGCGCACATGAATCGTTCAACAAGCATGCTGTCGAGGCTCAGTCTGATTGCCGCCATCGTGCTGCTCGCATCGGCTACCGACGCTGCGGCACCGCAGGCAAAAGTGACGCCAGTAATGATTCAGGCACTGCCGGACTTTCCCGGCAAGGAAGCGGTGATGATCACCGTCGAATATCCGCCGGGCGCGGTCGATCCTGTGCATCGCCATGACGCGGATGCGTTCGTCTACGTGCTGGAAGGCGCGATCGTCATGCAGGTCAAGGGTGGCGAGCCCATGACGCTGAGCGCCGGGCAGTCGTTCTACGAAGCGCCGGGCGATATCCATACGGTCGGCCGCAATGCCAGCCAGACCGAGCCCGCGAAATTCCTCGTCGTGCTGCTCAAGGACAAAAAGGCGTCGCTCCTCACGCTGGTGAAGTGACGCGCTTGTGCAGGCACTGAAACATCAAGGGCGCCATGAAGGCGCCCTCGATGAGTGGCCGCCGGCGCATAGGCCGGCAGCCTTTCCGTGAGCCTGCAATCAGGCTGCGGATTTTTCCGTCGTCACCGCGGTATTGGCGGCTGCCTGTGTCAGCGGCTCGGCACCGATGTTGATGCGGCGCGGCTTGGCGGCCTCCGGCACACGGCGCACGAGGTCGACGCTGAGCAGGCCGTTCTTCAACGAAGCGCCACGCACCTCGATGTGGTCGGCAAGACGGAACGACAGCTTGAACGCGCGCTGCGCAATACCCTGATGCAGATACTGCACGGTCTCGGCAGCTTCGCGACGACCGCTGCTGATCGTCAGCACGTCCTTCTCGACCTGGATGTCGAGATCGCCTTCGGCGAAGCCCGAGGCCGCGACGACGATGCGATAGTCGTCATCACCGTGCTTTTCGACGTTGTACGGGGGATACGAGCTACCGGTTTCGCTGCGCAGGGCAGTCTCGAACAGATCGCTGAAACGGTCGAAGCCGATCGACGAACGGAACAGCGGGGCAAAAGTGACAGTACTCATGGAACAACCTCCTGAAGAGCGTAGTTTCGGATTCCGGGGCCCGGACATCGGCGCCCCGGTACTCCGTATCTGGGAGCCCGTTGCATGCTTTCAAGAGGCAGGTGCTGGACCGTGGACCGGCCGGGACCAGCCGGTCAGAGCGCGCGCGTGATGCCGGCGGCGCTGAGGGTGTACGCAAGACTCGCGGATGCAATTGACGAGGAACCGCCGTTCTGGTCGATGACGGTGACGCGGCCAAGCGCCGGATTGACGACCACACCCTTCATGTCATCGATCCACTGATGCAGCACTTCCCGGGCGCGCACCACGGTCGGCGCATCGAGCGCCGCATGGCCGGCTGTTTCGAGTTCCTTGTCGAGCTCGATGATGCGGTCCGCGGCCGCCGTGATTTTATTGTCTTCAGCCATGTTTGCATCGACTCCGGATTGTTCGTTGACAGACATCACTGATGTTGTATCAGGAAACATCGCGACCGTGTTGCGACTGTCGGGAATGCGAAATCCGGCGGCCGAAAGCTCTCGAAGAAAGCGACGGATAGCCCGCCACCGTTCGCGCCGGGTGATCGCGCAGTGATTGTATCGAGAGGCCTTGATCGCGAGGCGAGAAGGCCATTCGACCTCGCGCGTGCCTCGATACACCGCCTTCGGCGGCACTCGGCATGAACGGAGAGGCAGCAAAAGCGACATGCAAGCGACGAGGCGGCCAGATCAAGGCGAGGACCGAACGCATGACCACGCCGTCATTGCCCAGCCCTCGACGCCTGCTTCGAGCCGATGCGTCAGCCCGATGTTTCCCAGAAACGCCGCATCGTGCGACACCACCACGAGCGCGCCGCGGTACTGCGCCAGCATCGTCTCCAGCGCCTGCACCGACGCCAGATCGAGATGGTTGTCCGGCTCGTCGAGCAGCAATAGCCGCGCCGGTCGTTCTGCGTACAAGACGAGCGCCAGCGCCGCTTTCAGGCGTTCGCCGCCGCTGAGCGCCTGCGTCGGCAGCAGTACCTGATCTGCGTCCAGGCCCAGCAATGCCAGCTGAGTGCGCAGGACGCTCTCGCCCGCGCCGGGATTTGCATCAAGCAATTGCGCCAGCGTCGAGCGCGTCGGGTCCAGCGTCGACAGCTGTTGATCGAGATACGCAGTTTCAACCGAGATCTCACAGTCGCCGGCGTGTGGCGCGGCCAGGCCGGCAAGCACTTTCAACAGTGTCGATTTGCCGCTGCCATTGGCGCCGACCAAACCGATCCGTTGTGCGCCGGAAAGCAACAGTTCGATGTGCCTGGCGTCGCCGCGCACATGCGGCAGGACCACATCACGCAGTACCGCGACGCGATCCGGCATGGCCGGATTGGCGTTCGATGTCAGCAGCACGACTGGCGCGTTGTCGCCGATCTGTGCTGCGGCGTCGTGCACGCGCTGCGACAGGACGGCGCGTGCGGCATCCTGCTCGGCGCGCAGCTTGCCGGCACTGTTCTGGCTGCGCTGCTTTTGCAGGCCGAGCAGGATTGCCGCCTGATTGGCTTTTGCCGCGTCCTTGGCGCCACGCGATTGACGCCGGTCGAGTCGTTCTCGTTGCTGGGTCAATGCGTGAACTTCACGACGGCGCTCGGCCTTGCGTCGGTCGAGTTTTTCGATCGCCAGCGCGCGTTCCTGCGCTTTGATGTCGGCATAAAGGGAATAGCCGCCGCCATAGCTGCGCAGGCCGAGATCGGACAACTCGATGATGCGAGCCATCGATTCCAGTAGTCGGCGATCATGGCTGACGACGACCAGCCCGCCCCGCCAGCGCCGCAGCTGCTCGATCAGATCGCGGCGACGCGCGTGGTCGAGATGATTGCTCGGCTCGTCGAGGATCAGCCAGTCGGCGCCGGAGACAAACGCGCCGGCGAGTGCGACGCGCATCGCTTCGCCGCCACTCAACCGCGCGGCCGGCGTGGCTGCTTCCAGATGTTCTAGCGTCATTGCCGACAAGGCCTGATGCAGTTGCGCGTGAATGTCCCAACGCTCGCCGACGGCATCGAAGTCTTCTGGCCGTTCGCTGCCGGCTTCGATCCGCTGCAATGCATCGACGATGCCGCGCACGCCCGCGAGATCGGCGACGGTGTCGCCCTGCCGGGACGTGATCTGCTGGGGCAGGTAGTGCACGCGGCCAACGCGTGCACAACGTCCGCTGGTCGGCGTTGCCGCACCCGCGAGAATGCGCGCCAGCGCGCTCTTGCCGACGCCGTTGCGACCGACCAGACCGGTATGCCGGCCGTCGAATTGTTCGTTGAGTTCGGAGAACAGGAAACTGCCGTCGGGCAGTTGCCACGAGACGCCCTTCAGCGTCAGCGAGATCGGGTTCGTCATGCAGCCTCCAGCAAAAGCCTGCGGCTTTGTCTGCGATGAACGCAGATCAAGGCCGACCGTAAACCGCTACGGGGCTTTACTGACGCATGGCACGAATACCTTCACGGGTGAGAGGACGAAGATTGTAGCGCCGCTGCCGGCCGTGGCGAAAACCGGCGCCTGGTTTGTCGAGCGGTCCGAGCGCTGGCGGTTGGTGTTCGACAGTCCAAACCCGGTTTCAGGTCTGAACTTCGAGTCGCTCGCGCAGGGTTTTGAGAACCTGGCAGGCATCGTTGATGCGATCCCTGCCGATTCCCGCGCTCAGTGCTTTCACCCAAGGCTCCTGGAGCTCAAGCGCCGCTGCGAACGTTTTGCGTCCCTTGGCGGTCATCGTCACAAGTCTGGCGCGAACGTGGTGGGGATTGTCCAGCAGACAGAGCATGCCATCGTCGACCATCTCGTTGACCACCCGCTGCACGCTTTGCCGCGTCAGGCCCATGTTGCGAGCCAGACGGGCGACCGTCTCCGGTACGGCGGGCATGCCGATTGCGCCCAGTACTTGCCAGCGCGCGGCGGTGATCCCGAATTTCGACACGAGTCGATCCGCCGTCGCCAGAAGGCTGCCGTTGAGCCGGAAGACCTCGACGATCAGATCGTTGGTCGGTTTGTTGGGTGTTCCCGGGTTACTTGCGTACATTCGACAAATTATTCCAAAATGACAGCATGCTGTCATCGTTGAACTGAAGGTTGCTACCATGAAGATCGAGGCATCCTTGTCGGAGGATATCCCGGCGTCGATGTTGCTGAATCGCGCGGTTCTCGACAATCCGTATCCGTTCTATGCACGCCTGCGCGAGACCGCTCCGGTGTGGCAGGTACCCGGCACGGAAATATTTCTGGTCACCCGCCATGCGCTGCTGGAGGAGGCCGCCGGCCGCGTCGAAGATTTCTCTTCCAATATGCGTGGTGTCGTCTATCGGCGCCTGAACGGCAAGCCCGCCCGCTTGACGCACGGTGGCCTCCTGCAGGTCCTGGCGACCGCCGATCCGCCGGCTCATACCCTGCACAGGCGAGCCGTATTTCCGGATCTGGTGGCCAAAAGGATGGCCGCCATGGCGCCGGAGATCGAACAGGTCGCGGACGACTGCATCGATCGGCTCCTGCGAGCGGGCTCGGGCGATTTCATGGCGATCGTGGCAAACCCGCTGCCGATCACGGTCGTCAGCAAGCTGGTGGGCTTCAGGGAACGCGACATCAACCGGCTGCTTCAAGGCGCGTTCGATTCGACAGCCGTGGTCGGCGGAACATTGACCCTGTTCCAGCTGGCGGCTTGCATGCTGCGAAGTTTCGTCACCCATCGCTGGATCGCGGGCCAGCTGCGCACCGCTTCGACGGTCGGTGACAACATCCTGGCTTCGGTCAAGCGGAACGTGAACAACGGAACGCTGCGCGAAGCCGAAGGCCGGGCGATTCTCCATATCCTGCTCGCGGCGGGCGGTGAGTCGACGACGAGCCTGCTTGGCAATGCGGTCCGCATCCTGGCCGACGACCCGGCACTGCAACAGACCCTGCGCGCGCAGCCAGAACTCATCCCGAATTTCATGGAGGAAGTGCTGCGGTTGGAGTCGCCATTCCGCCATCATCTGCGCTGCGCGACCAGAGACACCACGCTCGGCGGCGTCTCGATTCCGGCGGGCGCAATGGTGTTGATGTTCTGGAGCGCCGGCAACCGCGATGCCGCCGTTTTCGACAGGGCCGACGAGATCGACCTTGCGAGACCACGCAGGCACATGACGTTTGGCAAAGGCATCCACATGTGTGTGGGCGCGCCACTCGCACGATTGGAAGGGCAGATCGTGCTGCGAAAACTGCTCGCCCGTACCCGGCACATCGCGCTTGATGCGAGTCGGCCGCCTCGATGGGTATCGAGCTTGCAGGTGCGACGCTACGAACAGCTACCGATCTGCGTCACCGGCAGTTCATCCGCCGAACGTGAGACCTGAATATTCGCAATCGGCAGTCTCGATTCTGTGTTGGCCACGAGGGCGATCATCACAGGTGAAAATCGAGGGCCGCAATGACGCTGTCGGCATCGGCGAGAACGGGAACTAGATGCTCATGAAATAGAAGCCGAACAACAGCCCGAATAACAAGATCAGCCACGCATCCATCGTCCGCTTCAGCCACGCCGGCGCATGGCGAACTTCCATGAAATAAAGAATCACGAACTTGGTCTTCAGGGCCGCGATCAGCAGCACGCCGGCGGTAATGGTCGCCTCGAATTGATGCGTGATCTCGGCGTCATGGCTCATCCACCACGAGACGACGGTGCTGGCCGTCAGGAAGGCCCAGACGAGAACCAACGGATTGCGAAGATAAGCTGACATTTCTATCTCAGCAGATAGAGCAACGCGAACAGTACCAGCCACAGCACATCGACCATGTGCCAGTAGGTCGCGCCGGTTTCGACGAAGCGGATGTCCGGGCGCTGCGAGACATGCAGATCACGCATGACGAAGCCGAGGATCGCCAGACCCAGCAGCACATGGCAGAGATGCATTCCCGTCATCACGTAGTAGTACATGAAGAACAGATTGGTGCCCGGTGTCAGGCCGGCACTGATTTCGGGGATCCACTCGAACATCTTCAGGATCGGGAACGCGGCGCCCAGGGCCACTGCAAGGCCGAACAGATGAAACGCATCTCGCACCTTGCCGTTGCGTGCCGCGCCGGTTGCCAATGCAACGAACAATGAACTGCTCAGCAGGACCACGGTATTGATGACCGCAATGCCTTGATTGAGATGTTGCTGGCTCTGCAGGAACAGGGCGTGATGCTGGCCCCGATAGACCATGTAGAGGACAAAGTAGACGGCAAAGATGAACAGGTCGCCGATCACGAAGAACCACATACTCGATTCGCCGGGCAGATGTGCCGGCGGCGTCGAAACGTTGCCGATCGGGTCCGGATCCGGGGTGGCGGCGGCCACTGCGGTATCGCTCATGCGCTCGCCCTCATGCCAGGTTCGGCGATCATCGCGTTCCGATCGGGTCGGGCATTGTCCAGTTCGTGCTCGGGCTGGTTCCTGATCGCCCGGTAGATGCAGACATAGACGATGAACTGCCAAGGCACATAGATCGCCATCGCCAGCCAGAAGGTCATCAGGCCGTCCCACGCGAAGGGTCCGGACTTGGCGATCCATACCGGTGCGGCGACCAGTTCGGACACGAATTGCCAGACCGTGTAGTAGCCGAGCCATTTCGGCAGGATGTTGTTCTTGTCGAGCAGGATCGCCAGCCCGAGCGCCGTCCACATCACGCAGAAACAGCCGAGCGAACCGATGAAGGCGAGATAGCCGAAGTCGTAGAGCATCGCCAGGATCGCGGGATCATAACCGGGACGGAACGCGCCGAGGCCGAAGCAGAACATCGGGAACAGCATGCCGACGATCGCACCGATCATCGCGCCGATCATCAGCGCCAGACGAAACGCCGGACTCACTGACATGCGCCGCATCTGAATCAGATAGCAGGCGTTCGAAACCGGTGCCAGCCCAAACGAGAGCGTCAGGATCACACAGGCCAGCAGCAGGTTTTGCGACTGCATGAAGTCGACGATGTCTGGCAGCGGGCTGCTCGGCGAGCGCGGCGGTATCATCCAGCTCAGCGGCACGAACACCAGACCGAACAGGCTGAAGAAGAACGGCACGCTCCAGAAGCAGAGCCACTGATCGAGCTTCTTGTTCTTGCGCCACGGCGTTCGGGGTGCGGCGGGAGAGGGCGTCGTCGCAGTCGAAGCGCTCACGCGATCAACTCCGCGTCTTCATGTTGCCGACTGACGACGCGCAGCAGCACCAGGAACATCACCGCGACGTAGACGGCGTAGGTGCCCAGGCGCAGCGTGAATGACAGGCTGCCGTCCCACGCCAGCGGTCCGGTCTTGCAAAGCAGCGAGAATGCGCTCGGGATCATCAGCGCTGCGATCGCGATATTGAAATGGGCGACCCAGCGCGGAAACACCGGATCCGCGCGCGTGTCGAGATAGACACTGGTCGCAAGGCACAGGTTCTGCACGATGATCGCGCCGACCGGTGCGGTGAAGAAGAACCAGGCCATGTCATTGAGCAGGCTGATCAGCTGCGGATCGCGGTCGGGCCGGAACGCGGCGACGGCCCAGCAATAGTCGGCGAGGACGAATGTCGTCGTGCCGATGCCGACACAGATGATGTAGGCGTAGGTGAAGACCGCACTGGAATTGCCGATCCGCGACATCTGCAGCGCAATCACCGCGAACAGCGGCACCAGCGACGCGCAGATCAGATTGCAGACAATGGTGACGCCGAGGATGCCGGAGACATGTTCGCGAAAGAACATCGCCACTTGTTCCGGTGTCAGCGTCGGCGACAGCGGCGGCGCGAATATCGGGAACAGGCAGTAGGCGAGCAGGAACAACGCGCCGGCGAAAGGCGTCGTCCACAGCAGGATGCATTGGCCACGGGTGTTCATCACATTCCCCAGCGATAGGCGAGATTGGCGCCGATGATCCGCGGTTCCGAATAGATCGCCGAATCGAAGTACGTGAGATGCCACTGATTGCTGTTCGAGATCCGGTATTCCTTGTCGGCGAGGTTGGTCCCGTACAGTTGCAGATCGAATCGCGAATTCATGATCCGTCGCCAGCTGATGCTGGCATTGATCAGACCGAAGGACGGCAGGCGCGCGCCCGGCTCGTCGCCCGGCAAGGTCGTCTGTGCGCTGTAGTGCGAATCGGTCCATGCGTAGGTCACGGACGGTTCGATGTCACCGAGCGCCGGATCGAAGGGCAGCAGATAGCGCGCCGACAAGCTGTACTGGTGACGCGGCGCGTCGTAGGGAATGCAACTCAGCTCCAGCACGTCGCCGCTCTGCCGCTGCCCGCCGCTGCAATCCTTTTGCTGTGTCGCGCCGGCATAGAGCAGATCGAACTTCTGGTACTTGCCGCGCGTATAACCGTAGGTGCCGACGAACGTGAAGCCGGTGAACGGCTGCACGGTCGCATCCATTTCGAAACCGGCGACCCATGCCTTGCCGACGTTGAAGATCGCTTCGCCCAATTGCGGAACCGGGCTCAGCGAGTTCGGCGGCACGTACGCATCGGTGCCGGATTTCTGCAGGTCCTTGTAGTCGGTGTAGTAGACCGCCGAATTCAGGCGCACCGGCATGCCGGCAATCTCGAAGTCGGTTTTCTCGCCGACCTCGTAATTCGTCACGAACTCGGGCTTGTAGGTGTAATGGTCGGGATTGACCACCACCACCGAGATACCACCGGTCTTGTAGCCGCGGCTGATCTTGCCGTACAGCAGCGTCGTGTCGAACTTGTAATCGAGTCCGGCGGTATAGGTCAGCGCCGAGGTCTTGGTTTCAGAGGCGTGTGCGGCATCGACCAGCGGTATCAGTCCGGCCGCGACTTGCCGGATCGACGCCGTGCCGTCGGTATCGTCCCAGGTGTAGCGCAGGCCGGCAGTCAGGCTCAGGCCCGACAATGCATCGAACAAGGCGCCGAGGTCGTAAGTGCCCTGCGCGAACGGCGCGACCGACTGCTTGGTCAGGTCGTACTTCTGCGTCACGTTGACGAAGAACAAGGACGTGCCATCGATTTCACCCTTCGAGTCGGTGCGCTCGTAATAGCCGCCGACCACATATTTGAGTGCATCGTCGAGCGCCTGGCCTTGCAGCTGCAGTTCTTCGGTGATGGTGTCGAGATTGGCTTCGTCGTTGGTTCGAGGATTGATGAAGTCGTTGAAGCCGGCGCGGGAACCGTCGAGATCCCAGCGGTACTGATGCTTGAACGATGAGTAGCTGGCGATGTTGCGCAACTTCAAATCTTCGCTGATGTCGTAGCTGAACTGATCGACGACGGCGCCGGTATTCAGATTGTCGGTCGGGTCCGCGCTGAGTTGTACCTTGCGGTTGCCGCGCGCGGCTTGCTCGTCGAGGATGTCCTGCCCGCAGTTCCTCGAAGGCCCGAACACGTTCACGACCAGGCAGCCGAGGTTGGCGACCTGCGTCAGGTCGAGGCCCGGAATTTGCGCCAGCGACCCGAGTCCGATCGTTGCCGGAATCGCCTGGTTGATGCCCTCGCGATTGACCGCCTTGATGACCGTCGCCGTGCCGTTGTCGCTGCTGTTGGTGTAGTAGCCCATCAGGTAGTTTTCGGTGCGCTCGGTCGGCCGCCACGTCAGGGCGCCGCGGCCGGTCCAATAGTGTCTGCTGTCGTAGTCCTTGCCGGTTTCGACGTCCTTGGTGAAACCGTCGCGCTGCACGAACTGGCCCGCGAAACGTGACATCAGCGTGTCGCCGATCAGCGGCACATTGATCATGCCCTCGTAGCTCTGACCCGAATAGTTCGAGCCGCCCGCGCGCAGCGAGGCGGAAAATTTCGGCTCAGGCTTGTGCGGTTCCAGCAGCATCGCGCCGCCGGTCGTGTTGCGGCCGAACAGCGTGCCCTGCGAGCCCTTGAGGATCTGCAGGTTGGATAGATCGAGAAACTTGCCGGGCCCGCCCTGGTTGTTGGCGACCGGATCGGACGGCAGCGGCACTTCCGCCATGTAGATCACCACGCCGGGGCCGGCGCCGAACTGCGCGCCTTGGCCGCGAATGGTTGGTGACTCGGTATTGCGCATCTGGCTGGTGGGGCTGATCACCAACGATGGCACGCGACCCTGCAGATCCTGCGCCGTGTTGATCTGCTCGCGCTGCAGATCGTCGGCATTCAGCGTCGAAATCGCGACCGGCACGTCCTGCAGGTTTTCCGCCGTGCGCCGCGCAGTGACGATGACTTCGGCAATTCCGCTGGTCGCCGCGTTCCTCGGCGCGACGGGTGCCGCAGAGGGCGTCGCCGGCAACGAAATGGTGTCGTAGACATCAGCCGGCGCGGCCGCGGCTGGTGCGGTGGCAGGCGTGTCGGCACTGGTCGTTGCGGCGTCCGGTGCCGCATCTTGTGCCGCTGCCGGCAAGGCCAGCATCAACGCCGGGCACAGCGCCAGCGATGCGGCATGGACGCGCGAAAATCGTTTCAAGCTGTTTTGCTTCACGCCTATCTCCCCTGCGGCGTCTCTGGCGGTGCCGGACGCTCGTCTATCCACGACACGTTATTCAGACGATGGGGCGGGGTCTAGGCTGGTTTCCGGTCTGTACGTTGAAATCGGGCCAGCTTGTACCGCGGTGTTGCAAAGGCGACGGCGCGATGCCGTCGATCGCGGCTCAGGCTCGGGCGCCGCGGTCGTCCCATTTGATTTCCGCTTTGCGGAATGCGCGGTGAGCCAGTAGCGACTGCTGATACTGGCCTGGCGTCATGCCGACCGATCGCCGGAATGCCGCGCAGAAATTGGATGAAGACGAAAAGCCGAGCGCGATCGCGATCGCACCGACGCCTTCATCGGCGGCCAGCATGCGTTTCGCGTGCGCGATCTGTCGATCGACCACGAACGCGCCAACCGAGCAGCCGCGCGCGGTACGAAAGCTGCGCGTCAGCTGGCGTACCGAGACCCCGCAGAGTTCGGCGAGATCGTGCAGGCTAGGACTGCTGCGGATCTCGTAAAGTCGCTCCTCGATCCGGCGCAGCTGCCACGGTGCCAGACCGCCGCCGATCCGGCGCTCCGGCAACGTGGCGCCATAGCGCAAAAGATCGATGCTGATCTGCGTGGCGATCGATTCGACGAGGATCTGGCTGGCGAAGCCCGGATGCCGGGCTTCGTCGGCGAGGCGCAGCATCAGATGCCGCACGCTCGCATCGCGTACATCGAGACAGAGCATCAGAAAGCGATTGGTGAACTCCGGCAGGGAATCGAACAATGCCATCACCGGTGCGACTTCGAGCAGGCAGACCAGCGAACTCAGCGTGCGATCTTCGTCGGCGCGCGCCGCCACGTCGAGCGTCGGCGGCACCACGAACAATTCGCCGATGCGTTCGTAGTGTTCGGATGTCCAGTAATCGACGAAGCTGGCCTGGGCGCTGCGATGCCGGGTGTTGAGACACAGCTCGACGCGGATCTTGTCCTCGATGCGCAGAACGCTGGTCGGCGGCTCGACGAAGCGATACTCGACGAGCTGCACCTGCGCGCTCGGCGTGGCGAGCTCTGCTTCGACATGGATCGATGCGCGTGCGCGGCTTGTCATTTTCGCAGGGTGATTGCAAACCCGTCCCGGAAATCAATGCGGTCGATTATGCGCTTGCGGCTGTCGGATGCGAACTCGGGCACTCGTCATTGCGAGCCGCGTCGCGGCGAAGCAATCCAGCGGCGGAACTGGATTGCTTCGTCGGCCTTCGTCCTCCTCGCAATGGCGAGAACTCGAAACTGAGACGTGACCCGCCGACATGCCGTTACGATAGACAGATATTCCCGATTTCGGAGCCAACATGAACCCTGATTTGTCCGCATTCTCGATCACCCGGAAATGGCCCGCGCAGCATCCCGACCGCATCCAGCTGTATTCGCTGCCGACGCCCAATGGCGTGAAGGCGTCGATCATGCTGGAAGAAACAGGTCTGCCGTACGAGGTGCACAAGGTCAGCTTCGACAGCAACGACCAGACCTCGCCCGAATTTCTGTCGCTGAATCCGAACAACAAGATTCCGGCGATGCTTGATCCGAATGGACCGGACGGCGCGCCGCTGCCGTTGTTCGAATCGGGCGCGATCCTGATCTATCTCGCCGACAAGAGCGGCAAGTTCCTGCCGAAGGCGGCGGCGGCGCGCTACCAGACGATCCAGTGGCTGATGTGGCAGATGGGCGGCGTCGGGCCGATGTTCGGCCAGCTCGGCTTCTTCCACCGCTTCGCCGGCAAGGAGTACGACGACAAGCGCCCGCGTGACCGCTACGTCGCCGAGAGCCGGAGACTGCTCAAGGTCCTCGATCAGCACCTCGCGAATCGCGCATGGATGATCGGTGACGAGTACACGATCGCCGACATCGCGACGTTTCCATGGGTACGCAACCTGATCGGTTTCTATGAAGCGCGCGAGATCGTCGGCTTCGATGACTTTGCAAACGTCGCGCGCGTGCTCGCAGCGTTCGTGCAGCGCCCCGCAGTGCAGCGCGGGCTGACGATTCCGTAATCGCGAGGCGGTTCAGCGCGTCTCGGCGGCCTGCGGCGGCGTCTGGCGGGAAGCGGCGTTGGCGCGATGCCAGGTCCGTGACTGTCCGAATGCGCGCAGGCCGAGATAGGCGTGCAGCGTGAGCGTGTCGCCGGTGACTTCGAGATCGGCGTTGGCGATCACGCCTTGCGTGAGGCCATCGCGCAGATCCATGACCTTGCCGCCGGTCCAGCGGCCGTTCTCCTCGTGCAGCCCCCAAAGGAAGCGCATGCCGACGATCGCTTGTCCCTGCAGCTCGCCGGGACAGTCTGCGCAGGTATCAGCGACCGCCTGGCCGTTGCGGTCGACGACCTCGACGACGCGCCCGGCCAACTGGTCGCCCTCAAGATAGAGTTCGATGATCGACGTCGACTTCTGATCGGCTTCCGTCGCCAGCCAGCGGCCGAGTGGTGCATCGGCCGCAGCGGCCGGCGACAGGCTTGCAGCGAGCAGAAGCAAGGCGGACCAGCAACGCAGTGTGCGGGACATCGCAGGAACCTCGCGCCTATCGATAGTGGTAGGTCAGATCGACGCCGAACGAACGCGGCTCGCCCCAGACCACGGCGCGGTCGGCCTGCGGCAGGTTGTCGACCGCGGCGGCGTCGTATTCCTTGTCGGCGAGATTGCGGCCCCACAGCGACACCTCGAAGCTGCCACCCGCGCCGGCGCGGATATCGCTGGCGCTGAGCCGCGCGTTCCAGATGCCGTGGCCGGAGGTCGCGGTCAGGTCGCGACGATCCTCGGTGACGACCAGACCCTGCCGCCAGCCGGTGTACTGCCAGTTCACGTATGCGCGCAGATTGCCCCAGTTGCGGCGCAGGAACGTCCAGTCGACGGTGGCGACGCCCGAATGCTTGGGCGCGGCGATGAACGGATACAGGCTGGCGACATTGTTGCCATCGACGTCGATGACTTCCTGAACCTTGGCATCGAGATACGCGTACTGCAGTGCGAAGATCAGGCCCGGATAGATGACGTACGCGCTGTCGAGTTCGATGCCGTCCATGCGCGCGCGTCCGGCATTGCGCGCCTTGGTATCGGAGATCGAGCCGGCGATCAGGAAGTTGGTCTGCATGTCGTGGTACTGGCTGTGGAACAGCGACGCGTTGAAGCGCAGGCGGCGCTGCAGCCATTCACTCTTGACGCCGGTTTCCAGCGACCAGACCCGCTCCGGCTTGAAGCCTTCGACGAAACCGAAGCCGTAGTTGGTGCCGTCGGATGCCTTGCCCGATGCGGCGGAAACCTGCGGATCGCGTGTGTTGAAGCCGCCGCTCTTGTAGGCGGTCGTGTAGGAGAGATAGCCAGTCGCCTGCTTCGTGAAGTCGTACTGCAGGTTGGCCGATGGCGTGAAGGCGCTGTCCTTGCGCGACGCTTCGACGTTGTCGAACTCATCGGTGCCGCCGAGCACGAACGCCGGGACCGGCACCGCGGTCAGCCCGGTGCCGAGCAGCTGCGCCTCGACGTACTGTGTCTGCAGGAAGTTCTTCAGCGCCCAGCGCTTGTCCCATGACTGGCGAACGCCGGCCGTCACGCGCAAGCGGTCCTCGAAGGCTTCCGGTGCCCACGTGAACTGTGCGAACAGTGCGGTCGCCGAGTTGTCGATCTTGTAGTCGTAGTCCCAGAACGCGGCGAGGCCCGGCAGCGCGGCGTCGCGCAGCAGTTCGCGCAGCGACGGCACCAGATCGAGCACGGCGTTGAGCTGCGACGGATCGAGCTTGGTATTGAAGATGTGGTGCGTCGGGCCGCCGTGTTCGCCGCCCCTCT
>DATCXY010000343.1:0-18341 GCA_036570585.1 Solimonas sp.
GCCTTGATGAATCAGAAGCCCGAACCGAAGCTGATCTGGAAGCGATCCTGCGAATCGCCAGGTTTCGGATTGAGCGGCACCGCGTAGCTCAGGTCGAGCAGACCGAGGAACGGCGTGAACCATGAGAACGCGATACCAGCCGACTGACGCAGCTCGCTGGTATCGAAATCGCGCGGTTCGGCGAACACATTGCCGACGTCCCAGAATGCTTCGAGACGCGTCGACTTGCCGTCGCTGGCGATCGGCAACGGAATGATGACGTTGGTCTGCGCCGTCGTCCGCAGCTTGCCGCCGTACGGATTGTTGAACAGATTGCTCGGATGGTCACGCGGACCGAGATAGCCATCCTTGTAGCCGCGCACCGTCTGCGGACCACCGGCGAAGTAATTCTCCCACGGTGGCACGTCGTCATTGCCGTAGCTGTCGACATAACCCACCGAGCCGTTGATCTCGGCCGTGAACTTCCAGAACAGCGGCACGTACTGTTGCGCGCGGTAGCTGATGTTGTAGTACTCGAGATCACCACCCGGCAACGCGATGTCGGCAGTCAGCGCATGCATCGCGCCGCGCGTCGCGAAGAACGTGCGGTTGCGCGAGTCGTAGCTGATGCCGGTGCGCGCCTGCCAGGTGAAGAACTTGGTGCCGTTGTCGATGACGAAACGCAGGATTTCATCCGAACTGTTGCCGGGGAAGGTTTCCACCGAAGTGTCTTCGACACCAAACCCTGCACGCAACGCGATGAATTCCGACAGCGGAATGCCATAGGTCAGGTTCGCGCCGATCGTGTTGGTGTTGAAACCCGACGAATAGCGGATCACGCCTTCAGACTTGCGATAGAAGGTCGAGATCGTCTGGCTGATGCCGTCTTCCGTGAAATAAGGATCGGTCCACGACAGATTGATCGAGCGCGAGTAGACGTTGTTCTGCGCCTGCAGGTCGATGCGATTGCCGGTACCGAGGAAGTTGGTATGCGTGACCTGACCCGTGATCAGGAAGCCCTGCGACCCCGAATAACCGACACCGAACTGCACGCTGCCCGGCGGACGTTCCTTGATCTTGAAGCTGACATCGACTTGATCGTCGGTGCCCGGCACCGGCTTGGTATCGACTTCTGCGCTTTCGACGAACGGCAGACGCGCCAGACGCACGCGTGAACGCTCGACCGCCGACTTCGAGAACGGCGCGGCTTCGAGCTGGCGCATTTCGCGGCGCAGGGTCTCGTCGTTGGTGCCGCTGTTGCCACTGAAGCTGATGTGGCGCACGTACGCACGCTTGCCCGGCTCGACCACATAGTTCAGCGAGACGAGCTTGTGCTCCTCGTCGACTTCGGGAACGGGTGTGACCTTGGCGAACGCATAACCGATATCGGACAGCGCCGCCTCGATGCGATCCGACGAATCGGTCGCTTCCTTTCGCGAGAAGATCTGACCCGCCGTGGTCGAAGTCAGGATTTCAAGATAGCGCTCATTGAGAATCGTCTCGCCGGAGAAATGACGATCCTTGATCTTGTAGACATCGCCTTCGGTGACGTTGATCGTGACATAGATCGACTTCTTGTCCGGCGTCAGCGCGACCTGCACGGAGTCGACGCTGAACTTCAGATAGCCGCGATCCTGGTAATACGACTGCAGCTTTTCGAGATCGCCGGACAGTGACTGCTTGGAATAGCGGTCACTCTTCTGGAACGGCATCCAGTTGGTCGTCTTCAGATCGAACTGTTTGAGCAGCTCGTCGGTCGGAAAAACGTGGTTGCCGATGATGTTGATGTCGGTGATCTTGGTGACCGAGCCTTCGGTCACCTTGATGTGGATCGACACGCGGTTGTTCGGTTCGGGCGTGACCTTGGAGTCGATGCCGACACCGTAGTAACCGTTCGCGTAATACTGCCGGCGCAGTTCCTGTTCGACCTGATCGAGCAGATCGCGACGGAACAGCTCGCCGTCGGCAAGACCGAGATCCTTCAGCGACTTCTTGAGCTCGTCGCCGCCGATCTTCTCGTTACCTTCGAGCTTGAAATTGGTGATCGCCGGCCGTTCCTGCAGCTTGACGATCAGCGTATCGCCGTCACGTTCAAGCTGCACATCCTGAAACAGGCCAGAGCCATACAGCGAGCGGATCGCCTGTTGCGAGGTCGAATCGTTCAGCGTATCGCCATTGGACAGCGGCAGATAGGTGAGCACCGTGCCGATTTCCAGGCGCTGCAGGCCTTCGGCGCGAATGTTGGAAATCCGGAAGGGCTCGAATGCATGAGCCTGTGCGGTCAGCGCCAGCGCGGCCAGAGCCGTCGCAATGGCCGTCTTGGAAGTCTTGAGTCTTTTCACCGGCTCTATTTCTTTTCGGTCAATTCAGCAGACGCACGATGTCATTGTAAAAAGCGAGTCCCATCAGCAGAACCAGCATTGTCAGTCCGACACGCTGCCCCGCTTCCTGCGCGCGCTCTGAAAGCGGCGAACCTTTCAGAGCTTCAACGCCGTAGTAAAACAAATGTCCACCGTCCAGAACCGGCACCGGCAGCAGGTTGAGCACGCCGAGACTGACACTGACTACCGCCATGAAACTCAGAAACGCGACGACACCCATCTGCGCCGAATAACCGGCCACCTGCGCAATCTGCAAGGGCCCGCTGACATTCTTGACCGATACTTCGCCGGTCACCATGCGCGCCAGCATGCGAAGCGTCAGCGAAGACATCCGCCAGGTTTCCGAAACGGCGTGTGGAATGGCTGCCAACGGACCGAATCTGCTGACAGCGCGCAAATCGTGCCACAAGTCCCCCGGTGGCGCCACGCTCGCGCCGAAGCGGCCTATCGTTTTTCCGCCTTCTTCGGCGTGCGTGAGAATGACCGTGCGCTCCTGCTCCTGATCGCCGCGACGTAGGCGCAGCTTGACGACTTCGTCCGGATGCGCGCGTACCCACAACGCCCACTGCTGCCAGGAATCGATCTTGGTGTCGTTATAACTGAGCAGCACATCGCCCGCCTCGAAGCCGGCAATCTGCGCAGGATCGCCCGGCAGCAGCGTGTCGATGCGTGCCGGCAGATTCGGCTGGAACGGCTGCAAGCCAAGATCGTCGAACAGGAATTCAGGGTCGATGCGCACTCCCTTCAACGGCAGGCTGAGCGAGCGCAATGCACCGTCCGGCGATTTCACCGTCAGCGGCAACGCCGTCTTGTCGAGCGCATGTTCGATGATTTCCGTGCGCAGTTCGGTCCAGGTCGGAATCGGCTCGTCGCCGACCATCATGATCTGGTCGCCCGTCTTGAGCTGCGTGTGCGCCGCCACCGAACCGGCGACAGGCGCCGCGATCACCGGCTTCAGCCCTTGCACGCCGACCACGAAAATGGCCCAGTAGAGCACGATCGCCAGCGCAAAATTGAACAATGGGCCGGCCGCAACGATCAGCATGCGTTTGCCAACCGAGGCACGCGTGAACGCGTACGGCAGCTCAGCGGCAGCCACCTCACCTTCGCGCTCGTCGAGCATCTTGACGTAGCCGCCGAGCGGAATCGCCGACAGCACCCACTCGACACCGTCCTTGCTGCGATGCGTCCACAGTGGCTTGCCGAAGCCGATCGAGAACCGCAGTACCTTCACGCCACAGCGGCGCGCGACCCAGTAATGGCCGAACTCGTGAAACGCGACGAGCACGCCGATGGTGACGATGAAGCCGCCCAGCGACCAAGAAAAATCAAGCACCCACTACCTCCTGCGCCTGCGCACGTGCCCAGCTGTCGATCGCGAGGATCGCGTCGAGATCGGTCGCCGCCGAACTGTGCGGCGCTACTGCTGCCAGCGTCCTTTCGATCACCTGCGCAATCCCCGGGTACGAAAGTCGCCCCTCCAGAAACGCTTGGACAGCGACTTCATTGGCCGCGTTCAATACATTCGGCAGGTCGCCGCCGCCGCGCAGCGCACCGCGCGCCAGCGCCAGACACGGGAAGCGCTGCAGATCTGCGACTTCGAAGCGCAGCCGGCCAAGCTGGGCCAGATCGAGCCCGTCGACGCCCGATTCCCAGCGCTCCGGCCACGCCAGCGCGTGCGCGATCGGCACCCGCATATCGGCCTGTCCGAGCTGCGCGAGCATCGAACCATCGCTGTATTCGACCAGCGAGTGAATGGCGCTTTCCGGGTGGATCACGACATCAAGTTGCGCATCCGGCAGCGCATACAGGATCGAGGCTTCGATCAGCTCGAGCCCCTTGTTCATCATCGTCGCCGAATCGACCGAGATCTTCGCGCCCATCACCCAGTTCGGATGCTTGACCGCCTGTTGCGGCGTGACGCTGGCGAGCTGGGCCAGCGGCGTTTCGCGAAACGGGCCGCCGGACGCGGTCAGGATCAGCTTGCGTACGTACTTCGGCGCCTTGCCGCAGCGACTGTCCGGTGGCAGGCACTGGAAGATCGCATTGTGTTCGGAATCGACCGGCAGCAGCGTCGCACCGGCGCGCACGGCTTCCTGCATCAGCAGCCGCCCGGCCATCACCAGCGGTTCCTTGTTGGCGATCAGCACGCGCTTGCCGGCGCGCACGGCCGACAGCGTCGGCAACAAACCAACCGCACCGACGATCGCCGACATCACTTGATCGGCATCCGGATGTGCTGCCAGTTCGCTGAGCGCCGCAGCCCCGTCCAGCACTTCGGTCTGCGCGCCGAGACGGCGGCGCAGTTCGGCGGCGGCGGCGGCATCGGCCATCGCCGCATAACGCGGCTTGAACTCGACACACAGCGCTGCCATGCCGTCGACATCGCGATGCGCGGTCAGCGCCAGTGCCTGCAGGCGCTGCGGATGGCGACGAACCAGATCGAGGGTGTTGCGACCGATGGTGCCGGTGGCACCGAGAATGACGATTTGCTGCATCAGGCGAAGCCGCAGAGCCGCAGGCCGAGCAACATCACCGGCACCGCGGCGACGATGCTGTCGACGCGATCGAGTATGCCGCCGTGCCCCGGCAATATATGGCCACTGTCCTTGAGACCGACGATGCGCTTGAGCATCGATTCGGTCAGATCGCCAATGATCGAGACCATCGCGGCGATCATCGACAGCGCCACCATGATCGCGATCGCACCGGGTGCGTGCAGATCGAACACGAAACTACCCGCCACCCCGCCCCACAGCGCACACAGCAACAGGCCGCCGATCGCACCCTCGATGGTCTTGCCGGGCGAGATCTTCGGCGCGAGCTTGCGGCGGCCGAAACTGCGCCCGGCAAAGTACGCGCCGGTATCGGCGGCAAACACCAGAAACAGCACGAACAGCAACTTGAGCGGGCCGTTCGGCAACGCGTGCAGGGTCGCGATCGAGATCAGCGTGCTGGCGATCATCAACTGGCCGGCAAGCGCCATCACCGGCGTCGCGATCCTGCCGGCTTCCGGATTGCGCGAGTAGGCACGCAAGCGCAGCGGCATCAGCAACCACGCCAGCGCGATCGGTGCCAGCGCCCAGCTCAGCGCCGGACCATGGATCGGGCTGCACCAGACCAGCGCCAGTACCAGCCCGGTCAGCAGCAGATACGCCACGCGCCACGCGGGCCGCGCGACCCAGGCCATGAACGCCGTCCATTCCCAAGCCATCACCAGGCCGATCGCGGCCAACGTCAGATACAACCACGGTGTCGGGGCGAACCAGACTAGCGCCAGCAGTAAAGGCAGCAACACCAGTGCGGTCAGGACTCTTTGCATCAGCATGGTGTCGGCTCTCCGCTCAGGTCTGCGTCTGCGTCTGCGGCACGGCGCCGTAACGTCGTTCGCGACCTGCGTACCAGGCCAGTGCGTCGCGCAACAGCGGCATGTCCGCGTCCGGCCACAGTACATCGGTGAAATAAAGTTCGGTATACGCCAACTGCCAGAGCATGAAATTGCTGATGCGGTATTCGCCGCCGGTGCGGATCAACAGATCTGGCGCCGGCCATTCGGCGGTCACCAGCTCATGCTCAAGCGCTCGCGAGTCAATCGTCTCGCCACGCGCTGCGAGCCGCTGCGCGGCCTGCACGATATCCCACTGGCCGCCGTAACCGATCGCAACCACCAGCGTCATGTCGGTGTTGGCGTCGGTTTGCGCCTGCGCTTCGGCGATGCGTCCACGCAGCGCAGCGCCGAGGCCCGCGTGCTCGCCGATCACACGCAGGCGCACGCCATTCTTGTGCAAGTCCGGCAATTCGCGTTCGAGCGTGCTCATCAACAGTTCCATCAGCAGCCGCACCTCCAGCGGCGGCCGCTTCCAGTTTTCCTGCGAGAACGCGAACAGCGTCAGTACCTCGATGCCGAGATTGCGCGCGGCGCTGACGATCTTGCGGACCGCCTTGACGCCTTCGCGATGTCCCGCGGGACGCAATTTGCCACGCGCCTGCGCCCAGCGACCGTTGCCGTCCATGATGATGGCGACATGTTGCGGGATCGGCGAATTGCCCATTGCGGGAGGAGTACGGGTCATGGCGTGACGGCGTATGGAACGCGCGCCGTGCTCACATCGTCAGCAATTCTTTTTCCTTGGCCGCCGCCGCTTCATCGACCTTGGCAACATATTGATCAGTCAGCTTCTGCACATCGGTCTCGCCACGCTTCTCGTCATCGGTCGAGATTTCCTTGTTCTTGACCAGATCCTTGATCGTCTGGTTGGCGTCACGCCGCACATTGCGGATCGCGACCTTGGCGTTCTCCGCTTCGCTCTTGACGACCTTGGCGAGGTCCTTGCGGCGCTGCTCGGTGAGCGGCGGGATATTGATGCGGATGGTCTGGCCGGCGGTGTTCGGCGTCAGGCCGAGATCGGAGATCATGATCGCCTTTTCGATGACCGCGACCAGCGCCTTGTCCCAGGCCTGGATCTGGATCGTGCGGGCATCTTCGACCGTAACCTGCGCGGCCTGCGACAAGGGCACTTCCGAGCCGTAGTAATCGACACGGATATGATCGAGCAGCGCCGCACTGGCGCGCCCGGTGCGCAGCTTCGTCAGCTCGGCCTTGAGCACGTCGACACACTTCTGCATGCGCGTGTTTGCATCATTCTTGATGTCGTTCAGCATCTGCGGACTCCGGAGCAGCAGTTCTATTGGCTTTGATTAAAGTGTTCGATCAGCGATTGACGCGGGTGCCAATGCTGGTATCGCCGCTGACAATCTTCAGCAGCGCGCCCGGCGCGCTCATGTCATAAACGCACAGCTTCATGTGGTGGTCGCGACACAGCACCATCGCGGTCTGATCCATCACGCCGAGTCGCTTGCCCAGTGCTTCATCGTAGGTCACCTCGTCATAGCGCGTGGCGCTGGCATCCTTCTTCGGATCGGCGGTGTAGATGCCATCGACCTTGGTCGCCTTCAGCATCAGGTCCGCCTCGACTTCGACCGCGCGCAGGGCCGCTGCCGAGTCGGTCGTGAAGAATGGATTGCCGGTGCCGGCCGCGAACACCAGCACGCGGCCTTTTTCGAGATGACGCATCGCCTTGCGACGGATGAAGTCCTCGCAGACCTCGTTGATGCGGATCGCCGACTGCACGCGCGCCTGCATGCCGATGCGTTCGATCGCATCCTGCAGGGCGAGTGCATTGATGACCGTGGCGAGCATGCCCATCTGATCGCCGGTCACGCGATCCATGCCGGCGCGCGCCAGCCCTTCGCCGCGGAAGATGTTGCCACCGCCGACCACCAGCGCAACCTGCACGCCGATATCAACGACTGCCTTGATCTCGCGTGCGAGGAAATTGGTGATTTCCGGCGAGATGCCGAAGTCCTGCTCACCCATCAGTGCTTCGCCGGACAACTTGAGGAGGATTCTCTGGTAGGCGGGCTGGCTCATGGATTTTTTGCAGGCTGAACGGACGGAACGACTCCGCGCGCATGGTACTTAAAAAGAAGCCCCGTTTCCGGGGCTCCTTCACATTCTGACGCTTGGACGCGATCTTAGAGCCTTTGCACAGGCGTCGCGAGCGAAGGCAGGCCGGATCAGGACGGAGCGGAGGCGTTCGGCCTTCGGACCGGGCTGACTCAATGTCAGGCCGGCTTAAGCCGAACGCAGCGTACATCGAAGTACGTGAGGACTTCGAGCACCGCCCTGATCCGAGCTGCCGAGCGCAGCAGCCTGCGCAATGGCTCTCAGGCCTTGATGCCCTGAAGCGCCGCCACTTCGGCCGCAAAGTCGACCTGCTGCTTCTCGATGCCTTCGCCGACCCCGAAGCGCACGAAACGCGCGACCTTGGCCTTCTTGGCGGCGAGCAGCTTCTCGACGGTCTCGTCCGGGTTCTTGACGAACGGCTGGCCGAGCAGCGTGATCTCGCCGAGCCACTTGTTGACCTTGCCGTCGATCATCTTGGCGAGGATCTCGGCCGGCTTCGGCCTGAAGCCGCCGCCGAGCTTCTTCTTGATCGTCGCGTAGTCGTCGTCCCAACTCTTCTTCTCGTCGTCGGACAACCCGGCATAAACGCCGTTCTGCTTCTCGGCATCCATTTCCGCAAGCGCGCCGGCCAGCTTGTCGGACTCGGCCTTGGCGTCGATCTGCTCTTGGGCGACGATCGCTTCGATGATCTTGCGCTCGCTGTCGATCGCGTCGGCCGACACCGCCTTGGCGTCAAGGAAACGGGGGCTCATCGCCGCGATGTGCATCGCCAGGTCGCGCGCGATTTCGACATCGCCCGATTCCATGGCGATGACGACACCGATCTTGTCGCCCGGGTGCAGATAAGTGACGAGCGGGCCGCCCGCCGACTCGACCACCTCGAAGCGGCGGATCGTCATGTTCTCGCCGAGCTTGGCGATCAGCCCGCGACGGTGGTCATCGAGCGTGACGTCGTCCGCCTTGAGCTGGCTCAGCGCCGCGGCATCAGCCGGCTTGTGTGCGTGCGCGACTTCGGCAGCCTTGCGCGCCAGTGCGCGGAAGTCATCGCCCTTGGCAACGAAATCGGTCTCGCTGTTGAGTTCGACGATCGCGACCGACTGGTCATTGCCGGCAATTGCGAGCACGCCTTCGGCCGCGGTGCGGCTGGCTTTCTTGTCGGCCTTGGCCGAGCCGTCCATGCGCAGCTTTTCAACTGCCTTGTCGAGGTCGCCACCGGTGGCGTCGAGCGCCTTCTTGCAGTCGCCCATGCCGGCGCCAGTACGTTCGCGCAACTCTTTGACGAGGGCCGCGGTGATGGGAGTGCTCATGGAATTTCCTGAATTCTGGATTTTGAAGAAATGGGGCCGTAGCCCGCAGAACCAAGCCGTGCCGACGCGCGTCGCATCAAGGCCGCCTGGTAATAAAGCAGTGGACCGTGGCGGAGACACCGCCACGGTCCACGATCCGCTTAGTCGCGACGACCACCGGCACCACGGCCCGGACGGTCAGAGCCCGGCTTGCGCGGTGCGCGTGGCTTGCGCGGTGCATCACGCTCTTCGGCTGCGGCAACGCTTTCCTCGGTGACGCGGAATGCGACCGGGTTGACGCCACGCGCTTCGATGATGGCGTCGGCCAGGCACTGGGCGTAAACCTTGATCGCGCGGGTCGCGTCGTCGTTGCCCGGAATCACGTAGTCGATCGGCGCCGGATCATTGTTCGAGTCGACCACGGCGACGACCGGGATGCCGAGCTTGCGCGCTTCGAGCACCGCGTTCTTCTCGTAGCCGGTGTCGATGATGAACAGGCAATCCGGCAGGCTCGGCATTTCCTTGATGCCGCCCAGCGACTTGCGCAGCTTCTCGATCTCGCGCGTGAAGGTCAGCTGCTCCTTCTTGTTGAGACGCACGATCGAGCCATCTTCGACCTGCTTTTCCATCTCGATCAGGCGCTTGATCGACGCCTTGACGGTCTTGAAGTTGGTCAGCGTGCCACCCAGCCAGCGCTGGTTGACGTACGGCATGCCGCAGCGACGTGCTTCTTCTTCGATCGTCTCGCGGGCAGCGCGCTTGGTGCCGACGAACAGGATGCGACCGCCGTTGGCAGCCAGCTTGCCCGCGAAGGAACAGGCGTCCTTCAACATCGGCAGCGTCTGCTCGAGGTTGATGATGTGGATGCGGCTGCGGCTGCCGAAAATGTACTCGTCCATTTTCGGGTTCCAGTAGCGCGTGCGGTGACCAAAGTGGGCACCCGCCTCGAGCAACTGGCGCATGGTGATATCTGTCATTGTGAAGCTCCAAAAGGTTATGGCTAATCGCACCTCGGCTGCGCCTCGTGAGGCGAGCACCTTGGATGGGTGCGAATGGATTTCCTCGAAGATGGTCGGAAGAACTGCGTTCCGATTGCCTTTGAAGGGCGCGCTTTATACCATAGCGACCCTTTGAAAACAACGAGTTTTGCCCTTCTGGCGCATGGCTCGCAACCCTATCCTCACGTGGGCACGCTGGCGTTATGTCCGTTTCGATCAAGACTCCCGAAGAGCAGCAGAAGATGCGTGAAGCCGGTGCCGCTGCGGCATCCGTGCTGGTCATGCTCGAACCCTACGTCAAACCTGGCGTTTCCACCGACGAGCTGAACCGCATCTGCCACGAGTACATCGTCGGCACGCTGGACTGCATCCCGGCACCGCTGCACTACGGCGGCGGCGGCGGACGTCCGCCGTTCCCGAAGTCGATCTGCACCTCGGTCAATCACGTCGTCTGCCACGGCATTCCCGGCCCGAAAGTGCTGAAGAAAGGGGATGTCGTCAACGTCGACATCACTGTCATCAAGGATGGTTTCCATGGCGATACCAGCCGCATGTACTACGTCGGCGAGCCCAGCATCCTTGCCCGGCGCCTCGCCGAAACCACGCATGAGGCGATGATCGAAGGCATCAAACTGGTCCGTCCCGGCACCCGCCTCGGCGATATCGGCGCAGCAATCCAGAAGTACGCCGAAGCACGCGGCTTTTCGATCGTCCGCGAATACTGCGGACACGGCATCGGTCGCATCTTCCACGAAGATCCGCAGGTTCTGCACTACGGTCGCGCTGGCACGGGTTTTGAATTGACTGAAGGCATGACCTTCACCATCGAACCGATGATCAACGGCGGCAAGGCCGACGTGAGGCTGCTGCCGGATGGCTGGACCGTGGTGACCAAGGACCATTCCCTGTCGGCGCAATGGGAGCACACCGTGCTCGTCACGCGTGATGGCTACGAGGTCATGACCCTGCGCAACGGGGCCATGTGAAGCGATGAGCCGGAACCTCCCGACCCCGCCATGCACCGCGCGCATGGCAACAGCGCTCGCCCTGCCGTCCACTCCACGGACGGTCCTTGCCGGCCCGGGGCCCCAGCTCCGATCGCTCGCCGGGCACGGACTGCCATCGGCAGTCCGTGAAATCCCCTTACCCTCTCCCGCCCTGCGGGCGAGGGACATCGGCGCCGCTACGCGGCAGGCAAATTAGTGGGCGCGGAGATCGATCTGGCCGACGACGAAGCCGCCGGCATCTTCAGCGCACCCCGCATTCGCTCACGGCTGGCGCAGGACGGCCACTCGGTCGCCGCATTTCGCGCCACGCTGAAATGGGGTAGCGAACGTCTCAACAGCCTGTTCCACGAAGGCATGCCGGCCGATTCGCTGGTGCATGCGCGCGCGCATCTGGTCGACGAAGTGCTGCGTGCCTCGTGGCAGAAATTCCTGCCCGATGCCCCCGCTGGCCTGGCGCTGATCGCGGTCGGCGGTTACGGCCGCGGTGAACTGTTGCCGCACTCCGACATCGACATCCTGCTGCTGCACCGTGATGGCGCACTGGAACGCCATCGCACGGCGCTGGAACGGATGACGGCATTCGGCTGGGACATCGGTCTGGAAGTCGGCCAGAGCGCCCGCACTGTCGCCGAATGCGTCGATCAGGCCGAAAAGGACATTACGGTCATCACCAACATGCTGGAGGCACGCCTGCTGACAGGCGATGCCGAGCTGTTCCGCGCGATGCAGGACGCATTGACGCCGGACAAGGTGTGGCCGGTCAAGGCGTTCTTCGAAGCGAAGAAGGCCGAACAGCTGAACCGCCATCGCAAATTCGACGACACCGGCTACAAGCTCGAACCCAACGTCAAGGAATCGCCGGGCGGCCTGCGTGACATTCACACGATCGGCTGGGTCACCAAGCGCTATTTCGGTGCACAGACACTCGGCGAGCTGCGCGAGCGCGGCTTCTTGACCAAGCACGAATGCGACGAACTATTCGCCGGTCAGGATTTTCTCTGGCGCGTACGCTTTGCGCTGCACATGCTGACCGGCCGTCACGAAGACCGGCTGCTGTTCGACCATCAGATCCAGGTCGCCCAGCTATTCGGTTATCAGGATGACGACAGCAACCGCGCGGTCGAGCAGTTCATGCAGTTGTACTACCGCACGATCAAGTCACTGTCGTGCCTCAACGACATGCTGTTGCAGCTGTTCGAGGAGGCGATCATCCAGCCGCAGCCGGGCATCGAACCGGTCGCACTGAATCCGCGCTTTCAGATCCGCGGCAATTACATCGAAGTGCGCAGCGACGACGTCTTCGAGCGTCAACCGTGGGCCTTGCTCGAAATCTTCCGTCTGTTGCAGCAGCATCCGAAGATCGAAGGTATCCGCGCACAAACGCTGCGCCTGATCCTGCGAGACGGCAAGCTGCTCGACGACGCAGTGCGCCAGTCGGTGCAGGCGCGCACGCTGTTCATCGGCATGTTTCGCGAAGGTCGCGGCCTGACCCGCAACCTGCGACGGATGAATCGCTACAACGTGCTGGGCCACTATCTACCGGCATTCAGCCATATCGTCGGGCTGATGCAGTACGACCTGTTCCACACGCTGACCGTCGACGAACACATCCTTTACGTCGTGCGCAATGCACGCCGCTTTGCGATGCAGCGCTTCCGCCAGGAACTGCCGTTCTGCAGTCAGGTGATGGACCGCCTGAGCCGGCCGGAACTGCTGTATCTGGCTGCGTTCTGGCATGACATGGCCAAGGGTCGCGGTGGCGATCACTCCGAAATCGGTGCCGACGATGCCGAGCGCTTCTGCCTCGACCACGGCCTGTCGCACGGCGACGCCGCGCTGGTGCGCTGGCTGGTCAAGAGTCATTTGCTGATGTCACTGACGGCGCAGAAGCAGGATCTCAGCGACGACACCGTGATCGCCGAATTCACGCGCCTGGTCGGCAGCCGCCAGCGCCTCGATTACCTGTACCTGCTGACCTGCGCCGACATTCGCGGCACCAATCCGGCGCTGTGGAACGCCTGGCGCGATTCGCTGCTCAAGGAGCTGTATCACCTGACGGTACGCAGCTTCGAGCGCGGCATCGACAACCCGCTGCAGTCCGAAGAGCGTGGCAGCGAGATCCGCAGCAAGGCTGCGAGTTTGCTTGCAGTACAGGGCATCAGCCCGGAGCGCGCCGAAGCAGAATGGACGCGCTTCGAAGATGATTACTTCGTGCGCCAGTCCGCCGAGGAACTGGCCTGGCATCTGCCGGCCATCCTCGCGGCGCGGGAACAGGATCTGCCGCTGGTGCTGGTCGCGACGATCAGCGGCCGCGGCACCAGCGTGTTCATCTACACGCGCGACCGTGACCATCTGTTCGGCCTGTCGACCGGCGTGCTGGCGCGGCTCGGCCTGAATATTCTCGACGCGCGACTGCACACCACCGGCGACGGCTTCGTCCTCGACTCTTACGTGGTGATGGAAGGCGACAACACACCGATCACGCAGCCAATCCGCTTCGAGGAAATCCGCACCGCCATGCGCAAAGTGTTGAGCGATCCGGAAGTCTCGACGATCGACGTCAACCGCCGCGTCTCGCAGCGGCTCCGGCATTTCAACACACCGACCAACGTGCACTTCAGTCCGGACGAGGCCCGCGGCCGAACGATGCTGGAACTCGTCACCGCCGATCAACCCGGCCTGCTGTCGATCATTGGCCGCGTGTTCCAGAAGCGCGGCATCCTGCTCAATGCTGCCAAAATCGGCACGATCGGCGAGCGTGCGGAGGACGTGTTTTACGTGACCGATCGCATGCATCGGCCGATCACCGACGAGAACACGCTCAACGACCTTCGCGAAGTTCTGGTCCGTACCCTGGACCGGGACACCGCGTGAAGCATTCCAGAATCATAAAACCCCAATCAGGATCATGACCACACTTCAGCAGCAGATCGAAACCGCCTGGGAAACCCGCGAGAACTTCGACAAGAACAACAACGAAACGCGCGCCGCAATTGAAGGCGCCGTTGCGCTACTCGATCGTGGCGAAGCGCGAGTCGCCGAACCGACCGCATCCGGCTGGCAGGTCAACGAGTGGTTGAAGAAGGCTGTGCTGCTGTATTTCCGCCTGCACGACAACGCGCCGATCGAGATGGGCGGACTGCTGGGTTACGACAAGGTACCCCTCAAGTTCGCGAACTGGAGTGCCAGGGAATTCACCGAGCAGGGCGCGCGCGTGGTGCCACCGGCAGCCGTGCGCAAGGGCTCGTTCATCGCGCCGAATGCAATCCTGATGCCGTCGTACGTCAACATCGGCGCGTACGTCGGTCGCGGCACCATGGTCGACACCTGGGCCACGGTCGGTTCCTGCGCGCAGATCGGTGCCAACTGCCATCTGTCCGGCGGCGTCGGCATCGGCGGCGTGCTGGAGCCGCTGCAGGCTTCGCCGACGATCATCGAAGACGACTGCTTCGTCGGCGCACGCTCGGAGATCGTCGAAGGCGTGATCGTCGAGAAAGGCGCAGTGATCTCGATGGGCGTGTTCATCGGCCAGTCGACGCCGATCTACGATCGCGAAGCCGACACCATTTCCTACGGCCGCGTGCCGGCCGGTGCCGTGGTTGTCGCCGGCTCGCTGCCGAAGAACGGCGGCAAATACAACCTCAACTGCGCGGTGATCGTCAAACGTGTCGATGAAGGCACGCGCAAGAAAGTCGGCATCAACGCGCTGCTGCGCGATCTATAGAAGAACGGTCTTCACGGTTTTCTGCAGGAGTGCGCGTAACGCGCGCTCCTGCAGTTCCGCCCGAATGGTTCCCGTAGGCGACACAAGCGGCGATCGACACGGCCGCGTCAATCCGCTGCCCGGCCGCGGTGCGACGTCACCGCGTGCGAACCCGGGACCTTATGCTCCGGTTCCAGTTCGCCGATGCGCAAATGGCGCGTCGCCAGCTGGATTTCGCGCAGGAAGCACAGCAGCCCGCCGATCAACGACAGTACCGACAGCACGAATAGCCCCGCGATCACTGCCGACAGGTTCCAGCGCGAGAACGTGCCGATGAACAGCACGACGATCACGCTGCTGATCAACAGCGCGCAACCAATACAGAAAGCGATTGCGGCGCTCGTCAATCGCGCGCGCAGCGCCAGCCGTCGCAAGCCTTCGCGCAAACCCGGCAGACGCCCCGGTGCGGCACTGCCTGCTTCAGTTTCGAGCTTGCGCGCGCGATCGACGATGCGTGACAGACGATTGGTCAGCACGCCCAGCATGGCGCTGACGCCGCCGAGCAGGAACACCGGCGCGACCGAAACCTGAATCGTGTGGGCAATCGCGGCGACCTGTGTCTCGTCCATGACTCGCTCCGGTGATGACGTCGCCATTATCCATGAGCGCAGCCCTCTGCCGCGGGCTAAAATCCGCGTCCTGATGACGGACTTCTCCATGGCTGACGATGCTGCACCGCAAGCGGTGCTCGACCTGACCTGCGCGTTGATCGCGCGAAAATCATTGACTCCCGACGACGCCGACTGCTGCACGCTGATCGGTGAACGACTGTCGGCGCTGGGCTTTGAGCTTGAATGGATAGCCGCCGGTGGCGTCACCAATCTGTGGGCGACGCTCGGCAGTGGCGCGCCGCTGACCATTCTGGCCGGCCACACCGATGTCGTACCGCCGGGACCGCGCGCCGACTGGCTGAGCGATCCGTTCGTGCCGGAAATCCGCGATGGCGTGCTGTACGGTCGCGGCGCCGCCGACATGAAGTCGGGACTCGCGGCCATGGTGGTCGCTGTCGAGCGCCTGCTTGCCAGCGGCAAGCCGCGCGGCACCCTCGCCTTTCTGATCACCAGCGACGAGGAAGGCAGTGCCCTGCACGGCACGCGCCATGTCGTCGAGGTGCTGAAAGCACGCGGCATCACGCCCGATTTTGCGATCGTCGGCGAAGCAACCGCCGCCGAAGTGCTGGGCGATCGCATCACGATCGGCCGGCGCGGCTCGCTCGGCTGCAATCTGCGCGTGCTCGGCAAGCAGGGTCATGTCGCCTATCCGGACAAGGCCGACAACCCGATTCATCGGCTCGCACCAGCGCTCCTGGAACTGACCACGACGGTCTGGGATCTCGGCAACGCGCATTTTCCGCCGACCTCGTTTCAGGTTTCGAATCTGAATGCCGGCACCGGCGCCAGCAATGTCATTCCCGGCGATGCCCAGCTGATCTTCAATTTCCGTTTCTGCACCGAATCGAATGCCGACGATCTGAAAGCACTGGTCGGCCAGATCCTCGATCGCCACGGCCTGCGCTATGAAGTCGACTGGTGGCTCAGCGGCCTGCCGTTTCTGACGCGTGACGGGGTGCTGATCGCCGCCGCGCGCGCAGCGGTTACCGCCGTCACTGGACTCGAACCGGAGCTGTTCACCGGCGGCGGCACTTCGGACGCGCGCTTTCTCTCGCCATGGGGCGCGGAGACGATCGAAATCGGCCCGGTCAACGACAGCATTCACAAGATCAACGAACACGTGCTGGTCAGCGATCTCGATCGCCTGTCGCGGATTTACCAGGGCGTGCTCGAGCGCCTGGCGTGAGCGACGGCAATTTGCTGGCCGCCGACGCCGGCAGTGACGACTTCAAGCCGCACTGGGCGCTACGCGGCGCGATGTTGCAATCGATCCTCGCGACCAAGAGTCCGCGGCGACGTCGCTGGCTGAAGCGCGATGGCCGCATGGAGGCGCTTGCGCAATATCACCTGATCGACGACGGTGCCGGCGTGCAACTCGGCGGTTATCACTCGCCCCAACCCGCCGGCACGCAAGCGCGCGGTCTGGTCGTGCTGATCCATGGCTGGGAAGGCAGTCATGAGTCGAGCTATCTGTATTCGATGGCCTGTGCTGTCTACGCGGCCGGCTACAGCGTGTTCCGCCTGAACCTGCGCGATCACGGTGGCAGCCACCATCTCAATCGCGATTTTTTTCATTCGGCACGCATCAACGAGGTGCTCGGCACGATCAAGGCGGTGCAGGCCTTCGACACGGCAACGCCGCTGTACGTGATCGGCTTTTCACTCGGCGGCAACTTCGCACTGCGCGTCGGCCTGCAGGGACCAGCAGCCGGCCTCCACCCGCGCATGGCCATCGGCATTTCACCGGCGATCAATCCGCGCGCAACGATGCAGGCGATCGACGACGGCCCGGCACTGTTTCGCTGGTATTTCACCGACAAGTGGCGCAAGACCGTGCACGCCAAGAAGGCCGCGTGGCCAGACACCGATATCAGTGGCTTGCTTGAAGGCAGCAGCCTGATGGCGATCACCACTGCGTTCGCCGAGCGGCAGACCGAGTACGGCGCACTCGATCCGTACTTCGCCGAATACACGCTCGATCACGAGACGCTGTACGCATCGCCGACACCGCTCGCGATCATCAGCGCGCAGGACGACGCCGTCGTACCGATCGCCGACTTCATCGGCCTGCGGTCGCAGCGCTCGCTGGTCGCCTGCGATCTGACGCGCTACGGCGGTCACTGCGGCTTCATCGAAGACTTCGCGCTGAACTGCTGGTCGGAGCGACGCGTACTGCAACTGCTTGAAACGCACTGAATCGCTGCGGCCCGCGTCAAGTGACCTTGGCGCGCTTCACCACCGCCGACACCAGCGACGGTAGCCAGCGCTTGAGATAGATCGCGACCTGCTCGCGGCCGATATAAAGCTCTTCATCGTTGCGCGCGACGCCCGCCCAGATCTTCTCGGCACAACGCATCACGTCCATGCCTTTGGCTTGGGCTGGGTCCAGCTTGCCGTGACGCCCGCCATCGGCGGTGATCGCATTGCGCGAAACCTCGGTACGAATGAATCCCGGGCACACCAGCGTGAAGCGGATACCGTCGCGCCACAGCTCGGCGCGCGCCGATTCAAAAAAACCATGCAGCGCATGCTTGGCGGCGGCGTAACCGGTGCGCAGCGGCGTACCCATCTTGCCGACCACGCTGCTGATCACGACCACATGCCCGCCACCGTGCTGTCGCATGTCGTCAATCAGTACCTTGCTCAGCGCTACCGGCGCAAAGAAGTCGAGTTCCATGATCCGCCGGTAGACGTCCATCGACGTGTCGACCAATAGACTGCGCTGCGAAATCCCCGCGTTGTTGACGAGGATGTCGATCGGCCCGAAGAACGCTTCGGCCTCGCGCTTCGCCACTTCCGCATCGAACTGCGTGAGATCGAGCGGCAGCACTGCAATATCCTGCGGATGC